>JAPXRA010000119.1:0-6132 GCA_033813795.1 Aeromicrobium sp.
CTGCTTTCGATGCCGCGCTGGCTGAGGATCTTTCTTCGCTTTCTGCCCCCGAGTTGGTCTCTGCGGTCTCGACGGTGCAGTCGATTATCAGTCGGGCACAGCGGTTGCATTTGGCGCTCACTTCAGCCGGCGCTCGCAAGGACGCGCACAAAGCCGCCGGCCGAGGGTCGATGGAGTCACTGGTCGCTGCGGATTCTGGCTTGTCGCGCCGGGAGGCGGCCAAGCATTTGAAGCTCGCGAACCAGTTGGAGGCGGCGCCGGTGTTGGAGTCGCAGATGTCGAAGCCGGGGATGAGCCCGGCCAAGGCGCACGTGGTGGCCAAGGCCCTCGATGATTTGCCGCCAGACCTGACGGCCGCTGAGCGCGGCCAGGTTGAGGCCGATTTGGCCAAGGCGGCGCCGGGGATGCTGCTGGAGCAGTTGCAACGCAAAGCCAAACGGGCCGTCGAAGTAGTCGACCGGGAACGGGCCGACCGGATCCAGAACCGAGAACTGACCCGGCTTGAGGCAACTGCAGTGGCCAAGACCGAGTTTTGGATGACCGCGGCCGATGAGCACGGCATGGTCAAAGGCGGCTTCGTCCTCGACGCGCTCACCGCCGACATGTTGCGGTCGGCGATCGAAGCCAAAACCAGCCCGCGGCGCCGGACCGACAACCTCGACACCGAGACCGGTGAACTCTCGTTTGACGATGCCACGCTCGATGCGCCGCCGTCCTATAGGGAGCGGGCCGGGAATGCGTTCGCTGACCTGTTGCGTCACTTGCCGACCGGCGAGTTCGGAAACCATGGCGGCGTCGCCGCGACCCTCATGGTGACGATTAGCGAAGACTCGCTGCGAGGCCGGTGTGATGCCGCCGGCATCACCGAACACGGCACGGCCGTCTCGGCTGGGCAGTTGCGCCAGATCGCTTGCGGGGCTGGCCTGCTACCAGCCGTCCTGGGAAGCAAGTCTCAGGTGCTTGACCTGGGACAGACTCAGCGACTGCACAGCCCGGCCCAACGAAGGGCTTTGGCGCATCGTGATCTTGGTTGCGCGTTTCCCGACTGTGATCGGCCGCCCGGCTGGACCGAAACCCACCACATCCAGCCTTGGAGTGAAAACGGGCCAACAGATTTAGACAACGGCGTCCTACTCTGCGGGCATCACCACCGGACCATCCACACCACCGGGTGGCGGGTTGAACTCAATCCACGCGACAAACGGCCAGACTTTTATCCACCCGGGGCTAGCCAGCCCAGACGAAATACCAGATATCGGCCGCTCGTGGCCTAGTCGGTCACGGCCTCATCATCAGACAGCACCGGTTCAGGCAGCGAACCAGAGTTCCACTCGGCCAGACGCCACAGTGAGGCGTCGCCATAACGCGACTCCTCCAGCACCGACCAGTGACAGTTCGACAGGCCGCCGATCTGCTGCCAGGACGGCTCCGGGACGCCCAAGAAGCTCAATGCTCCGGTGCGCAAGACCGCACCGTGGGCCACCACCACCAGCGTCGACTCCACCGGCACCTCGGCCAGGTAGTCAGTCAAAGCCGCAGCGAACCGGGCGCCAGCCTGGGCGTAGGACTCCGCGCCCACGATCTGACTCTGATCGCCAGCAGCCCACGCCTTCATCTCCTCAGGGAACCGCTGCCACGACTCCACCCAAGTAAGCCCCTCGCGCTCACCGAACGCCAGCTCACGAAAACGCGGATCAAACTCGACCTCTAACCCGGTGCGAGCCCCGAGCGCACGCGCAGTGTCGGCCGCCCGAGACAAGTCCGAACTCAAGATCCGATTAGGTGAAAGAGCAGCTAACCTCGCCGCCGCATCGGCCGCCTGCTGGCGACCAACAGCATCCAGAGGCACATCGGTTTGGCCCTGCACCCGGCCAGCCACATTCCACTCGGTGCGGCCGTGACGCCACAAAATCACCCGGCGTCCGGCGGTTCCACCCGGCTTCATGACAGCTGAAGGTCAACCGTAGGGCAGTCGTTCCACAACCGCTCCAACGCATAAAACGCGCGCTCCTCGGTGTGCTGAATGTGCACCACAATGTCGCCGTAATCCATCAGGATCCAACGCGATTCACGCTCGCCCTCACGGCGCAGCGTCCGCACACCAAGTTCGATGAGTTTGTCCTCGATCTCCTCCTTGACCGCCTTCATCTGCGGCTGGGAGTTCGCCGAACACAGCAAGAAAACGTCGGTGATTGCCAACTGGTCCGAGACATCAAAAGCGATCAAGTCGCTCGCCTGCTTCTCAGCGGCGGCAGCAGCAGCCGCACGGACTAGTTCGAGCGCTCGATCAGTTGCAGTCACGCTTGGTTCTCCTTGGAACGGTAAAGGTCATGTTTGCCGATGTACTGGACAACTCCGTCTGGCACCAGATACCAGACCGGTTCGCCCGACTGAACTCTCGTTCGACAATCGGTGGAACTAATCGCCAGCGCCGGAATCTCCACCACCGTTATCCGGTCGGTTGGCAGGCCGGCCAGCGTGGTCTCGTCAAGCACGTGCCCTGGCCGAGTACAGCCCACAAAATGGGCCAAATCGAAGAGTTCTTCGTGGTCTCTCCACGAAAGGATCTGCGCCATCGCATCGGCACCGGTGATGAAGTAAAGATCAGCGTCGGGGTTGGCTGCTGCGAAATCTCGCAGCGTATCGATCGTGTAGGTGGGACCGTCACGGTCGATGTCTACCCGGCTGACGTTGAATCGCGGGTTCGCCGCCGTGGCAATCACCGACATTAGGTAACGATCTTCGGCTGGTGAAACCTGCCGGTCGGCCTTCTGCCAGGGCTGACCTGTAGGAACAAACAGCACCTCGTCGAGGTCGAACCAAGACTGAACCTCACTGGCAGCAACCAAGTGGCCGTGATGGATCGGGTCAAACGTCCCGCCCATCACCCCGATCCGTCGACGGGCACCAGTCATGCTCAGGTGTGCTCGCGACCCAATCCGAACAACACGGTGATCAGCAACAGCACCAACAGCACGCCGAGCGCGATACCGCCGATGACGTACGGGTTGATGGCGGCTTCGCCAGCTTCAGCCGCTTCTTCGGCGGCCAGTAGGAGTTCAAGCATGGGCACAGGTTATCAGCGATAAGTCAGCGGACCTGACCGGTTCCGTTGACCACATAGGTAGTCGTGGTCATTTCGGTCAGCCCCATCGGCCCGCGCGCATGCAACTTCTGCGTCGAAATGCCGATCTCAGCACCGAAGCCAAACTCGCCGCCGTCGGTGAACCGAGTCGAGGCGTTGACCATCACCGCGGCCGAATCGACCCCCATAGTGAACCGGCGGGCCGCGTCCAGCGACTTAGTCACTATCGCCTCAGTGTGGCCCGAGGAGTAGTGCCGGATGTGATCTACCGCATCGGCCAGCGAATCGACCACCTTTGCGGAGATCTCCGCGGCCAAAAACTCGGTCTCGTAGTCGTCTTCGGTGGCCGCGACCACCTGGTCGAACGCCTGGAATGCCGCGTCCCCGTGGATCAGTACGCCGGCGGACTGCAGGGAAGCCACCACCTGCGGCAAGAACTCCTCGGCCACGCTCCGATGGACGAGCAGCGACTCAGCCGAATTGCAGACGCTGTTTCGTTGCGTCTTGGAGTTCATCACAATCGACAGCGCCATTGCCAAATCGGCGTCAGCGTCAACATATACGTGAACGTTTCCGGTGCCAGTTTCGATCACCGGGACAGTGGACTGCTCCACCACCGTCTTGATTAGGCCCGCTCCCCCACGTGGAATCACCAAATCCACCAAGCCGCGAGCAGTCATCAGGTCGGTAGAGGTGGACCGGTCTTCGGCACTGATCGCCTGGATTACATCAGCCGGCAGCCCGGCCGAGGCGACGGCTTCGCGCATGATCTGCACGATCACCGCATTCGACCGACGCGCCGAACGCGAGCCGCGCAGCAACGACGCGCTGCCGGCCTTCAAGCAGATCGCCGCGGCGTCAGCGGTGACGTTGGGGCGGCCTTCATAAATCATTCCGATGACGCCCATCGGCACCCGAATCTGCTGCAACTGCAGGCCATTCGGCAAGGTCGAGCCGCGCACCACCTCACCGATCGGATCGGGCAGCGCGGCCACATCGCGCACGCCCTGAGCAAACGCCGCTACCCGGTCGGCGTCCAAAGACAGCCGGTCGATCACGTTCTCAGGAGTGCCTTCGGCGCGAGCCTCAGCTACGTCCTCGGCGTTGGCCGCCACGATCTGGTCAGTGCCGGCAACCAGTGCGTCGGCCATCGCTGCCAGCGCGGCATCCTTTTGGGTTCGGGTCGATAGAGCCAGAACGCGTGCGGCTTCGCGGGCGCGCAGCGCCGCGTCATGAACTTCAGTTCCCATGCCAGCGATTCTATGAGGGGCCGAATCTCGGCCGCCTCAGGCCTTCTTGACCACGCTGGACTTCAGTTGCATCGGCCCAAAACCATCGACCTTGCAGTCGATGTCGTGGTCGCCCACACCGTCGACGAGGCGGATGTTCTTCACCTTCGTGCCGGCCTTAATCGGCTTGGGCGCACCCTTGACCGGCAGGTCCTTGGCCACCACGACAGTGTCGCCATCGGCCAGCACGTTGCCAACCGCGTCCTTGATCACCCGAACCGGCTCGCTGGACTCGTCTGCCTCCCCTGGCAGCCATTCATGCGCGCACTCTGGGCAGACCAGCAGGTCGCCCATCTCGTACACGTAGGCGCTTTCGCATTTGGGGCAGTTCGGAATCGACTCACTCACGACTTTGACCCTACTTGGCCGCACCGGATGGAAATGGAGCACCGGCCTATGTCGGCGGCAGTGCCGGCACCTTGGTCACCTCGGTCGGCGGCCCGAGCACCGGCTCGTTCGTCCATTTGGCAATCGCCGCACGGTATTGCGGTGAATGTTGGTACGACCCGTGCCCCAACACCCGCGGCCCCGGATCACCCCACTGCGCGGTCGGTACTTCCAAGGTCGGCTGGTCGAGCACCGGATCGTCTAGGTCGCTGAACACGCGGTAACCGAGTGGATCGCCGCGACGGAACAAATTCACCCAGTGATCAACAGCGGCCAACTTGCTCCGCAGCCCGCCGCCCGGCGGCGCATCAATCATCGGTTCGGTGCGCAAGTCCGGTTCAGCCCGACTCAAGGCGATCGGACCGACCGTCGGAGCGTAGCCGAACTCGACCGGGCCGGCAGCGCGCGGGAAAACTCGCCCATAGATTGCTCTGATCTGGCTGCCGTAGGTAATCAGCCGGACCCGGTGCTCGACCCCGGACAGCCGGCACAGCACCGCAGCACAAATCAGCGAACCTTGACTGTGCCCAGACAGCACCACCACCGCCTTCGGGTCACTGTCCAAGGCCCACCTGACCCGGGCAGTGACCTCTGGGACGACTCGTTCGGCGTAACACGGCGGTCCGAAGGGGTGGCCAGCCCTTGGCCAAAACGTGGTGATGTCCCACAAGATCCCCACCGAGCGTCTAACTTCGGCAGAACGCCGAATCTGGGCGCCGGCGAACACCAGAGCTAGCGAGGCCAAGACGACTGCATAGAGCGAAAATGTTGACCACGGCCTAAGCCACTCGAACACGTCCCACGGCGGCCGACCGTTGATCGATAACGCCAACATCGGCAACGCCAGCAAACTGATCACCAGCCCGATCAGGCCCAAGAAGCGTTCTGGCCGGTGTGCCAAGGCCGCGCCAACACGTGCTCTGGCAACGGCCTTCTTGTCTGCAGCCGGGACCGAAGCATCACGATCTACGTCGCTACGAATCTTCGGCGCCGCCAAACGATAGAAAACCCCAACACCGATCACAAGCAGCAGCCCAATCAGCAGCAGAGCAGTGAACTCCATGATCGGTGTCCAAACCAACACTTGAGGCAACACCAGCGGCGCCTGCGGCGGTTTTGTCACTTCGATTGAAACTCGAGAGCCGGTGGACTTGATCTGCAGGCAGCGTTGGTCGGCGATTCCCACCCGGCAAAGCGGTAAGACAGTCAACGCGCCTGCGGTGCGAAACCCAGTCGACTCGCCAGTGCAGGGCGCTTTCGAAGCGTAATCGTCGTCGCCTTCGCGGCCGAAACAAGACGACGCCAAAGAGATGCTCTCGATAACAGGACCGAGCACGAGCGTGCCGTGTCGCAGGTGGGTAGACCCCAACC
>JAPXRA010000120.1:0-6071 GCA_033813795.1 Aeromicrobium sp.
CTTGCTCGATGCGCCACCTTGTGACGCCGTCTTGGTCGATGGCCGTCAAGACCTTGCTCAGGTGCGCAGTCTCACTCGAGTGCTTCGCACCACCGGTATTGAATGCCCGCTAATCCTGATCCTTACCGAGGGCGGCATGAGCGTTGCGGCGGCCGACTGGGGGATGGACGACGTCATCTTGACCACCGCCGGCCCGGCTGAACTTGAAGCTCGTCTTCGCCTCAGCATCGGCCGCCTAGCCTCTGGTGATCCCGAGGGCGACGACAGTCACCTGATAACTTCGAGCGGACTGGTCGTCGACGACGTCACTTACACGGCCAAACTTGAAGGCAAGGCCCTTGACCTGACGTTCAAAGAGTTCGAACTGCTCAAGTTTCTTGCCCAGCATCCGGGCCGGGTTTTCACCCGAGCTCAACTGCTCCAGGAAGTTTGGGGCTACGACTACTTCGGCGGAACTCGCACCGTCGACGTCCACGTCCGCCGGCTACGCGCCAAACTCGGCTCTGAGAACGAGACCCTTATCGGCACGGTTCGAAATGTCGGCTACCGCTTCGTCGCCAGACGCGAAGCGAACGATGAGTCCGAGCCAGCCAAAGCTGCCACTGGAACTTACCGCGCCTGACCGGCTCAAAGAGTCGCGATCAGTTCTTCGAGATAGACCGCGGTGTCTTCCCAGCCGGTCACCGCGTGGCACGGAACCCCCAACGCCAGCACTGGGTAGTCGTTTCCGTCTGGGTCGAGCCGGTCGCCGATAAACAACATGTCTTCTAGCGCGATCCCGGTGTTGTCGGCCAACTGTTTCATCCCGTACGCCTTGTCGATCCCGCGGTGGGTGATGTCGACTGAGGTCGAACCGCCAGAACGCACTTCAAGGTCGGTCAATTCGGCCGCGACAGCGTTGCGCAGGGCCGACTTCTTCGACCCGTCCGGGTCCCAGGCCGTCTTTGCTTCGATCGGCGCTTGTTGACCGAGCGCCGAGAAGGTGATTTGTGAACCACGGTCCTCGAGGATCTCGCCCCAAGTTTGGGACTCCCACAGCCCCAACTTCTTTGCCTGAGTTTCCACTGCCGCTAGGGCCCGGTCGCGTTCGTCGGTGGTGAGTTTGTGGGCGTAAACGGTGACTACGTCCTCACCGTGCAGCCGGTAGTACTGCGTGCCGCAGGTTGGCAGCAAGTGAATCCGGTCAAAAACGTCGACTGCCGACTTGGGCAACTGGTCGACGATTTGGGAGGTGAACTGGGCAAGTTGACCGCCAGAAATCACCGCGACCTCGACCTTTTGGGCCAGTCGCACCAGCAAATCTGCAATCACCGGGGGGATCGGCTGCTTTGACGGCGCGAGCGTGTCATCGAGGTCGAATGCGACAAGTTGAGGAGTTGGCACGCCAAGGAGTCTACTGTTGAGCCCATGCGTCGACTGCACAATATGACTCAGGCGTACGACTGGGGCTCCACGAGCGACATCCCCAGATTCCTCGGCCGTTCGGGCACTGGCGAGCCGGTGGCTGAAATGTGGCTGGGTACGCACCCCTTGGCTCCGTCCCAGGTGGAGACACCTGACGGCTTGCGGCCACTGTCAGACGTGGCCGGCGATGTGCCGTTCATGTTGAAGATTCTCGCTGCCGAGCAGCCGCTGTCGATCCAAGTGCACCCTAGTGAGGCCGAAGCCCAAGAAGGCTTTGCGCGAGAAGAGGCCGCCGGCATCGCCCTGAACGCCCCCGAACGCGTATTCAAGGACCCGCATCACAAACCGGAAATGGTTTACGCGCTCAGCACTTTTGACTCGCTCGTCGGCTTTCGGCCAACCGCGGAAATCTTGCGCGTGTTCTCCCAACTTGATTCCCCGACGGTCAACGCGGCCTCGGCCACCTTGCGCGCCAAACCCGGTTTCAAGGGCATTGTGCGGGTGCTGGAGAACCTGTTGATCGCCCCGGCTCCGCCAGAAGAGATCGCCGACATCGTGATCCAGTGCAAGGCGCTGGTTCACGACGGCGTTGACATCAAGCGGGCCTACACCACGGCCGCGATGATCGCCCGCCATCATCCAGGTGACATCGGCATCGTGGTTTCACTGCTGCTAAACCGGTTCACCTTGCAGCCGGGGGAGGCCATTTTCCTAGGCACCGGCGTGATCCACGCGCACCTTTCGGGCTTGTGCCTGGAGGCAATGGCAAACTCCGACAATGTGATGCGCGCCGGGCTTACCCGAAAAGCGCTCGACGTTGACGGCCTAATTGGCTGCTTGAGCGCCGGCATGTCGCGGGTCGCCCGAGTCGAAGCCGGCTACCCGTCGTTCTCCACCGAGTTGTACAGCCCGGCAGTCGACGAATTCGCCTTAGCGGTCACCCAGGTGTCACCCGCTGACCCGGTCGGGGTCGACCTAATCACCGCCGAACATTCGATCATCATGTGCATCGGCGGTTCAGTGTCGGTGACCAACGGAAGCGGCGAAAAGGTGACGCTGAGCCGCGGGGACGCGGTCTATACCAACGGTGCTGACACGAACCTTGTGCTGTTGGGCACCGGCGAGGTCGCTCAGATTTACCTGCCCGGCCCGAACACGCCTGAGTCCGAACTGAGTGACTTGGTCGGTCACCGCCCGGTTCGCGCCTTGGACTGAGTTGGCGCAGGCCGACGCTAGAGCAGGTCGGCGCGGTCGATTTCGTTGAGGCGCGCCACGACCTCTTTGACCTGCTGCGATTTGGCGAGGTCAAGCACCAGTACGGCGTCGGAGGTCTGAATCACCGCGACGTTACGCAGACCCAGGACGGCGATCTGCACCCCGGCCTCACCTCGGGCCACGCCGTCGGCGTCGACCCAAATCACGTCAGAGTCAGAGCCAAGCGGTGCGATCGCGGCGAAGTCCCCGAGATCGTCCCAGCCGAAGGTCGCCGGCACTACCGCCATAGCCCCGGCCGCCGCGACCGGTTCAGCGACCGCGTGATCGATTGCGATCTTGGTCAGCGTTGGCCAAGTGCGTTCCAGATCGGCCACAAAACTTGGCGTTCCCCAAGACTGAGCGATCGCGCGCAGGCCGGCGGCCAGATCAGGCTGGTATTGCGCCAGATAGTCCAGTAGCACCGAAGCCTGCACGACGAACATGCCCGCGTTCCAAAGATGTTTCCCCCCGGCGAGGTAGGCCGCAGCGGTTTTGGCGTCGGGCTTCTCTACGAAACTTTCAACCTTTTTGGCCGAGTCCTGCCCAGCCAAGGGATCGCCGGCGGCGATGTAGCCAAATGCCGTCGAAGGCTCGGTGGGAGTCACGCCAATCGTGACCACAAAACCGGACTCAGCCACCTTGATCGCTTCGCGCACCGCAACGGCGAAGTTCTCGGTGTCGGGGATTCGGTGATCGGCTGCAAACGAGCCGATGATCGCGGTTGGATCGTCGCGCTCGATGATGGCTGCGGCCAAGCCGATCGCGGGCATCGAGTCGGCCGGGCCCGGTTCGAGTAGCAAGTTCGCCAACTCGGGTAATTGGGCGGCGATCGCTGCCGCGTGACTTGGCCCGGAAACGACATGGATCCGTTCGGGGGTGGTCAGCGACAGCATCCGGTCCCAGGTCTGCTGAATCAGGGTTCGACCAGAACCGTCAAGGTCGAGCAAAAACTTCGGCCGGTCGCGGCGCGAAAGCGGCCACAACCGCGTCCCGGCACCGCCGGCGGGGATGATTGCGTGGAAGGCGGACACGGGCGCCACCATACTTGACCTGTGCCCCGACTGAATGCGCGTGAACTAATTGATCTGGTCCTAGACGCCGATTCCTGGCAATCGTGGGACGACCCGGTCGACTATTCGACCCAGCCCGAGCCTTACCGAAGTGACCTCGTGGCCGCCGCCGAACGCGCCGGCACCGACGAATCGATCATCACCGGTCGCGCGCTGGTTAAGGGTCGACCGGTTGCCGTGGTGGTGAACGAGTTCGGTTTCCTAGCCGGCTCGATCGGCCGGGTTTCAGCCGAGCGGATCGTGGCCGCGGTCCGGCGGGCAACTGCCGAAGGGATTCCGATCCTGGCCACCACCGCGTCTGGCGGAACGCGGATGCAAGAGGGCACGGCGGCGTTCGTGCGGATGATCGACATCTCCCGGGCACTGATGGATCACCGGGCAGCTGGTCTGCCCTATCTGGTCTATCTGCGCCACCCCACGACCGGCGGCGTGTTCGCGTCTTGGGGCTCGCTTGGTCACGTCACGATCGCCGAACCGGGCTCACTGGTCGGCTTCTTGGGTCCGAAGGTCTACGAGCTGCTAAATGGCAAGCCCTTCCCTGCCGGCATTCAAACCTCGGACAATCTGGCCAACCGCGGCATCATCGACGCGGTGGTGTTGCCCGAGGAGTTGCCGTCGATGGTCGACCAAGCGTTGTCGATCCTGATCGACCCGCCGACCGCATCGACCCGGCAGCGCCGCACCGCAGCCACCGCGCCGAAGATTTCGACGTGGGATTCGGTGCTGCGCACGCGCACCGCCGAACGACCCGGGGTGCGCGAGGTGTTGCGCTGGGGCGCCGACAGCATCATTCGATTGCAAGGAACTGAGGATGGCGAACGCGACGCCGCGATGATCGTCGCGATCGCCCGAATCGACGGTGAACCGTGCGTAATTGTGGGCCAAGACCGGTCGACTCAAAGCCGACTCAAACCAATGGGCCCGGCGGCGCTGCGCGAGGCCCGCCGCGGGATGAGGCTGGCAAATGAACTCGCACTGCCGCTTGTTTCGTTCATTGACACCCCCGGAGCTGAGCTTTCGCCAGAAGCCGAACAGGGCGCGATCGCCGGTGAAATCGCACGATGCATCAGTGCCATGTCGACCATGTCGGTGCCCTCAGTATCGGTGCTGCTCGGCGAAGGCTGCGGCGGTGGGGCGCTGGCCCTCATGCCGGCTTCAACCGTGATCGCTACCGAACACTCTTGGCTTTCGCCGTTGCCGCCAGAAGGGGCCAGCGCGATCGTGCACGGCGATGTCGAGCACGCTGCCGAGATGGTGCAGGCGCAACGGATCGGTGCGTTCGACCTACAGGCTGCCGGCGTTGTGACGCACATCGTGGCCGAGCCCGAAAATGACGAACCTGAGTCGTTCGCGCGCGCGGTGGCCGCCGAAGTCGCGCACCAGTTGCGGTCGTTGCAGGGGCGGGGATGAACTTCCTAGAGTTTGCCGCCCAGGTCGAAGCGGCCGACGGGGTAGCGCCGTTTAACGAAGCGTCGCTGCTGGCGCTTCGCGACCAACGCGGCCTGCGGCTGCAGGAGTCGTTTGAGTTCGGCGCTGCCGTGGCAACAGGTGAAGATCCAGTCGAGTTTGCAGTGGCGCCAACCGCTCGTCGGCACGGTCACGGAGCTCGGCTGCTGCGGACGCTGCTCAATCAGGGCGAGAACCTGTTCTGGGCGCATGGGAACTTGCCTGGTGCTCGGGCGTTGGCCGCAAAGGAGAACCTGTCGGTGGTGCGCACCCTGCTGGTGCTGTCGACCTCCGGCCGTTCTTTAGCTGAGGTGCAGATTCCAACCGGCGTGACGATCCGAACGTTTAAAGACTCCGACGCCGCAGCCGTGGTTTCGGTCAATGCGCGAGCGTTTGCCGATCATCGCGAACAGGGCCGAATGGACGAAGCCGACTTCGCCCGCCGCCGGGCCGAGCCCTGGTTCGATCCTGCTGGCCTGTTCATCGCCGAGCGAGACGGTCAGATCGTGGGTTTCCACTGGACCAAGATCGAAGGCGGCACCGGCGAGGTTTACGTGGTCGGCGTTGACCCAAGCGCGCACGGTTCGGGAATAGGCCAAGCGCTAACCGCCGTTGGCCTAGAGCATCTTTGGGCCGAGGGAGTTGGCGCGATCGACCTTTATGTCGAAGGCGACAACCTCGCCGCGCTGGCGGTCTATCGCAAATTGGGCTTCACCGAAAAGGCCAGAGACGTGCTTTATTGCGCGCAGTAGCCGATTTCGTCATTCCGATACTCAACTGCAGCAACATATGTAACATCTCTAACAACAGCCTCTGCTGTTGCGTTCGTTCCGGACCCGGAAGAACGAAAGGATGAGCGATGGAACACTCTCGTGCGCTACGTCTGCCGGCCGAGCC
>JAPXRA010000121.1:0-6069 GCA_033813795.1 Aeromicrobium sp.
ACCGTGCTGAGATCTCTGCTGCTGCCGGGACCGAGATCGGGACCAGTTCGTGGGTAGAGATTGGCCAAGACCGGATCGACATGTTCGCCGACGCCACCGGCGACCGGCAATGGATCCACATCGACCCCGAACGCGCCGCTGACGGGCCATTTGGCGCAACCATCGCTCACGGTTACTTGACGCTCTCGATGCTGCCGTTTTTGAGCGCTCAGGTGTACGCGTTCGCCGGTGACCGCGCCAGGGTCAACTACGGGCTGAACCGAGTTCGCTTCATGGCGCCAGTTCGGGTTGACTCCAAGATTCGGGTGCGAGTCGAGGTGCTTGAGGTCCGCGACATCGAGAAGGGCCAGCAAGTGACGATCCAGCACACCGTCGAGATTCAGGGGTCCGAAAAGCCGGCCTGTATCGCCGAAACTGTCACGCTGCTAATGGACTCGCAGTGAAAGCCACTACCGCTCAGATCGCTGCCGTCCCCAAGGTGGCGCTGCATGAGCATCTCGACGGTGGGGTGCGCCCATCGACGGTCGCTGACATCGCCGCGCAAATCGGACACGAGTTGCCGGTGCCAGCAGATAAGTTGGGTCAGTGGTTCACCGACGCGGCCTCGTCTGGTTCGCTGGTGCGATATCTGGAAACTTTTGAACACACCGTCGCGGTGATGCAGCGGCCAGAGGACTTGGCGCGAGTTGCTCGCGAAGCGGTGCTCGACCTGGCCGCCGACGGCGTGGTCTACGCCGAATTGCGCTGGGCTCCCGAACAGCATCAGGGCGCTGGGCTTTCGATCAGTGAAACCATCGAGGCGGTCCAAGCCGGAATTGACGAAGGCGTCCGCGAAGTGAACGCCCAAGGAAAGCCGATGGTGGTCGGGCAACTGCTGACCGCGATGCGACACGCTTCGCGCGGGCTGGAGATCGCCGAGAAGGTGGTCGAATATCGCGACCGGGGGGTGTTCGGTTTCGACATCGCCGGCGCCGAGGACGGCTTCCCGCCAATCCTGCACCTCGAAGCATTCGAGTATCTGCGCCGCGAAAACGTCCGCTTCACCATCCACGCCGGTGAAGCATTTGGGCTGCCATCGATCTGGCAAGCGGTGCAACGCTGCGGCGCCGACCGACTCGGTCACGGCGTGCGAATCGTCGACGACATCGAGTTCGGCACCCCAGCCAGGCTCGGCCGCTTGGCGAACTACATCCGCGACACTCGCCTGCCGCTGGAAATGTGTCCGTCATCGAATCTGCAGACTTCTGCGGTAGCTGGGATGAAGTCGATCGCCGACCACCCGATCGGCCCGCTGGCAGAACTAGGGTTCAGGGTGACCATCAACAGCGACAACCGGCTGATGAGCAACACCTCGATCGGCAAGGAGATGAAGCTGCTGGCCGACGCTTTCGGCTATAGCGTCGGCGACTTGCGCTGGTTCACCGTGAATGCGATGAAGAGCGCCTTCTTGCCGTTCGATCAGCGGTTGTCGCTAATCAACGACGTAGTCAAACCCGGTTTCGCCGCGCACGAGTAACTCGACTGGTCAGGAATCGCGGAGTCGGCGGTAGGCCCGGCGCGGACTCAACGGTTCGCAGCCGGCCGCGACGGCCTCGGCCACTACGCGTGGCTGGTCTTTCAACAGTCGCCAACCGCGTCGCACCAGCGTCAATGGCGGTTTGCGTGACTCGCGCAGGTCTCTTGCCAATCGCAGCCCAAATACCACCAGTCGTGGCCTAGTCAGGCAAATCGCCGCGTCCAGCAGGCCGGCTTCGCGGCAGGCCTTAACGATGTGGGCGGCGAACAACCCCTCGGCAATGAACCGCTCGCCGGTCAAGACCACTTCACGAGTGCCGGTCGCACGGCTAACCGAAATGTCGTAGATCGGCACTTGAGCGCGACCGTCACGGCAAAGGTCAGAGATAGCCCGCAGCGCGGCATCGGCGTCCCAAGTGCCGACGTCGTCCCAGTCAGGGATGCCGAGTGTGCTCAGCGGCAGGTTGGGGTGATCGGCCGGGAAGTAGAAGTCATCGAGTCGCAGCACCGTCCAGCCCAGACGCTCAGCCAAATGCGACTTTCCCGAACCTGACGGTCCAGCCAGAATCACTACGCGCGGCACCGATTGAGGCTATCTAAGGCGGGTTCGGAGTCAAACACCGATTGGATGCCACACGGTCTTGGCCTCCAAGAACCCGGTAATCCGCGCTAGCGACTGCTCGGTCGGCAGGCCGGGGCGAACGATGCGCTTTAGGTTCACCGCGCCGCCGGCCTCCAACTCGCGGGCCACTTCAGCGTTGTTGACGCCGGTCAGGTCGAGGGCGTCAACGTCTAGGTGACTTGCCAGCCACGGACCGATCTCGGCGATGTCGCCAGTCAAGATGTTGACCACGCCGCCAGGCACGTCCGAAGTCGAGAGCACTTCGGCCAGCGCCACCGCAGCCAGTGGCCGGGCAAAGGAAGTCACCACGACAGCGGTGTTACCCGAAACCAGCACTGGCGCCAACACCTCAACCAAGCCAAGCAGCGAGGAGTCCTGCGGCGCGGCGATTGCGACCACGCCGGTCGGCTCGGGCGTAGTGAGGTTGAAGAACGGGCCGTTCACGGTGTTGGCGTTGCCGGTGACCGAGGCGAGTTTGTCGGCCCAACCGGCGTACCAAACCCAGGTGTCGATCGCGTCGTCGACGATCGCGTTGGCCCGCTTTTCCGAGACGCCCTCGCCGGCGCGTACTTCGGCAACGAACTGTTCGCGGCGACCCTCCATCACCTCGGCTACGCGATACAAGATCTGGCCACGGTTGTAGCCGGTGCGCTTTGCCCAGCCACCGAATGCCTTGCGGGCGGCGGCGACCGCGTCGCGACCGTCTTTGCGTGAAGCGGTCGAGGCGTTGGCCAAGAACTTGCCACGACTGCTGTGCACTTCATAAGTGCGGCCAGATTCTGAGCGGCCGAACGCCCCGCCGATGAAAAGTTTGTGGGTCTTTCGCACCTCGACGCGCTCGCTCATCGTGCCTCCTTCAGGTAGGAGGCCAGCCCCTGGCGGCCACCCTCGCGGCCATAGCCGGATTCTTTGTAGCCGCCAAAGGGTGCGGCCGGATCGAACTGGTTGAAGGTGTTGGCCCAGACCACGCCGGCGCGCAACTGGTTCGCGATCGACAAGATCCGCGAACCCTTCTCGGTCCAGACGCCCGCCGAAAGGCCGTAGGGCGTGTTGTTGGCCTTCTCGACCGCCTCGGCCGGAGTGCGGAAGGTCAGCACCGACAAGACCGGACCGAAAATTTCCTCCCGGGCGATTCGGTGGGCTTGGGTGACGCCGGTGAAGATCGTCGGCGCATACCAGAAGCCGCGGTCGGGCAGTTCGCACGTCGCGCTCCACCGCTCGGCGCCCTCGGCGTCGCCGGTGGCAGCTAGGGCCTTGATCCGGGCGAGTTGTTCGGCTGAGTTGATGGCGCCGATATCGGTGTTCTTGTCGAGCGGATCGCCCAAACGCAAGGTCTGTATCCGTGACTTGAGCCGGTCAAGCACTTCCTCAGCGACGTTCTCTTGGACAAGCAGCCGTGACCCGGCGCAGCAGACGTGACCTTGGTTGAAGAAGATGCCGCGCACGATTCCTTCGATCGCCTGGTCGATCGGGGCGTCCTCGAAGACGATGTTTGCGGCCTTGCCGCCAAGTTCGAGGGTCAGTGACTTGTTTGTTCCAGCGACGGTGCGCGCGATCTCCTGGCCGACCGGGGTCGAACCGGTGAAGGCGACCTTGTCAACGTCCGGGTGAGCCACCAGCGCCTGGCCGGTGGCACCAGCTCCAGTGACGATGTTTACCACTCCGGGCGGCAACTCGGCCTGCTGGCAAACCTGGGCGAACAGCAGCGCCGAAAGTGGCGTGGTTTCGGCCGGTTTGAGCACCACGGTGTTTCCGGCGGCTAGGGCCGGGGCCACCTTCCACGCCAGCATCAGCAGCGGGAAGTTCCACGGAATCACCTGACCGGCAACACCCAGCGGCTTCGGGTTCGAGCCTAGGCCCGCGTGGTCGAGTTTGTCGGCCCAGCCGGCGTGATAGAAAAACCACTGCGAAGCCAGCGGCACGTCAACGTCGCGCGACTCCTTGATCGGCTTGCCGTTATCGAGCGTTTCGAGCACAGCGAACTCACGGGACCGTTCGGCCAAGATTCGCGCGATCCGGTACAGGTACTTCGCCCGCTCCTTTCCCGGCATCGGCCCCCACACCTTGGTGTAGGCCCGGCGGGCGGCCTTGACCGCGCGATCGACGTCGATCTCGTCGCCGCAGGCGACCTCGGCCAACACTTCCTCGGTGGCCGGGTTGATCGTCTTGAAACTAGCGGCCGAACCGTCGGTGAACTCGCCGTCGATGAACAGGCCGTAACTGGCGGCCAGGTCGACGATTGCGCGCGATTCGGGCGCGGGTGCGTACTCAAAAGAAGGCATCAAATCAGTCCAAAGTGACGTAGTCGGGGCCGCTGTAATGGCCGGTGAGCATCTTCTGGCGTTGCATCAGCAGGTCGTTGAGCAGGGAAGAGGCGCCGAACCGGAACCAGTTCGGATCGAGCCAGTCTTCGCCGGCAACCTCGTTGACCACCACCAAATAGCGGATCGCGTCTTTAGAGGTACGGATGCCGCCGGCGGGCTTTACGCCGACTTGGCGGCCGGTAGCGATTCGGTAGTCGCGCACCGCCTCCAACATCAGCAGCGTCACCGGCAACGTCGCGGCCGGTTGCACCTTGCCGGTGCTGGTCTTGATGAAGTCCGCCCCAGCGTCCATCGCCAGCCAGGAGGCGCGGCGCACGTTGTCGTAGGTCTGCAGTTCCCCGGTCTCCAAAATGACTTTCAGGTGGGCCGAGCCGCAGGCTTCTTTGGTGGCCACGATCTGGTCGTAGACCTTGGTCAAGTCGCCGGCGAGGAAGGCGCCGCGGTCGATCACCATGTCAATTTCGTCAGCGCCAGCGGCAACTGCGGCCGCTACGTCAGCAAGTTTGATCTCAAGCGGCGCTCGCCCTGACGGGAAGGCCGTGGCGACGGCGGCAACGTGTAACTGCTCGCCGACCACCTCGCGGACAAACGGCACCATGTCCGGATAGACGCAGACTGCTGCCGCGGCCGGGCAACTTGGGTCACTCGGGTCTGGCCGCAGCGCCTTATTGGCCAGCGCGCGGACTTTGCCCGGGGTGTCAGCGCCTTCGAGGGTAGTCAGGTCGACCATCGAAATGGCCAAGTCGATCGCCCACTGTTTCGACGCGGCCTTTATCGACCGCGTCGACA
Organism: Aeromicrobium sp.; assembly: GCA_033813795.1. Lineage (GTDB taxonomy): Bacteria > Actinomycetota > Actinomycetes > Propionibacteriales > Nocardioidaceae > Aeromicrobium. Next base: position 5,251 of record JAPXRA010000121.1, read on the forward strand.
GGGCTGCGGCGCGGGCTTCGAGCCCAACTTGGTCGACTCCAGGCAACCGGTCGAGGACGGTTTTGGTGCTCATCGCTTGGTCCCTTCCACCTGATCGATTATGCCCGGTTCGAGCAGGTAGTGGCGGGCTCAAAAGGTGAAGTAGCGGTTAAGGTCTGCGATGATCGCGGCGACTTCGGCTTCGGCGCTGGCTTGGTCACCGGTAACCGATTCGACGTAGCACTTGAGTTTTGGTTCGGTGCCAGACGGGCGACAAATAACTCGACCGTTTTGAAGGCCAAGGCGCACGCCGTCGGTCGGCGGCAGCCCAGAGTAGCCGTTCGCCAAGTCGTCGACGGCAATTACCGGCTGGCCGCCAAGTTCGGCTGGGGGCGCCGAGCGCAAGTTCGCCATCGCCTCGGCGATCAAGTTCAAGTTCTCGGTGCGCAAGGACAGTTGACCGGTGGCGTGCCAGCCGTGCTTGCGGTAGATGTCGGCGAGCAGATCACGCAGGCTGCGTCCTTGGGCTTTCAACTCCGCGGCCAGCGCCATGATCTGCAGGCCGGCACCAATGCCGTCTTTGTCGCGGGCGAGCGCCGGAGTCGCGCAATAACCGAGCGCCTCCTCATAGCCGAACACTAGGTTTTCGACCTTGCCGATCCATTTGAAGCCAGTGAGAGTCTGTTGCCACTTTTGGCCGTAGGCGGCCGCCTGTTTTCCGACCAACTCAGACGACACGATCGAAGCCGCATAGGTACCTTCGACTCCGCGAGCCAGCAGCGACTCGGCCAGGAGTGACCCGACTTGATCGCCGGTCAGCAGGTGGTGTCCGTTTTCATC
>JAPXRA010000122.1:0-6060 GCA_033813795.1 Aeromicrobium sp.
GCTCGGGCGAGCCCTGGGCGAGACGATGGCGGTGGCGATGGTGCTTTCGGCATCCGGCGTAGTCAGCTTCAACTTGATCAGCTCGACCAACCCGTCCACCATCGCGGCGAATATTGCGCTCAGCTTCGCCGAGGCCAGCGGCAAGACGGTGAACGTCCTGATCGCCACCGGTCTGGTGCTGTTCGTGATCACCTTCGCGGTGAACTTCGCGGCCCGCGCCATCGTGAACCGCCGCAAAGAATTCGACGGAGCAAACTGATGACAACGACTCTTGAGCCACCGACCCAAAGCAATCTGTCGGCCGATCTGCGCGGGAACCAGTTGCCGTCATGGGCGCCAAAGGTTCTAGTGCCCATAGCGCTGCTCGTCGCCGCCGCTGGCTGGTTCACCGACCTAGGCGCCTTCCGCGGACTAGCGCTTGGCTGGCTGATCGCAGCCGGTCTGCCACTGTGGTCGATGTTGGTTGAAGGACGCCGCAAAGCCACCGACCGGTTCGTGACCTTGCTGGTTGCGACGGCCTTTGGTCTGGCCGTGATTCCGCTGGTGAGCATCTTGAGCTCGGTGATCGGCAAGGGAGCGCAAGCGCTTTCGGCGGAGTTCTTCACCTACTCGATGCGAAATGTGGTCGGTGAGGGCGGCGGCATCTACCACGCCTTGATGGGAACTCTGCAGATCACCGCAGCGGCCACGATCATCTCCGTGCCGATTGGATTGTTCACCGCGATCTACCTGATCGAGTACGGCGAGGACAGCCGCTTGGCCGGTTGGATCCGCTTCCTAGTCGACGTCATGACCGGTATTCCGTCGATCGTGGCCGGCCTGTTCGCCTACGCCCTGTTCGTAATCTTCTTCGGCGAAGGCGTACGGATGGGTGTTGGCGGCGCAGTAGCGCTGTCGGTGCTGATGATTCCGGTCGTAGTGCGCTCGTGCGAGGAAATGCTCAAACTCGTGCCGAACGAACTGCGCGAAGCGTCCTACGCGCTTGGCGTGCCGAAGTGGCGCACCATCGTCAAAGTCGTACTGCCCACCGCCTTGGCCGGCATCGTCACCGGCATCACCTTGGCGATTGCACGCGTCATTGGTGAAACAGCCCCGCTACTGATCATCGCCGGAATGACCGACTCGGTGAACCTCAACCTGTTCGACGGCCGAATGGCCACCTTGCCGGTGTTCACCTACTCCTCGCTAATGCAGCCCGGCGTTCCGCCAGAACCCAGCATCCAGCGCGCCTGGGGCGCGGCCTTGGTGCTGTTGATCATCGTGATGTTGCTGAACCTGATCGCTCGACTCGTCTCCCACTACTTCTCGCCCAAGGGCGAGCGCTGAAAACGCAAAGGAAAACCAATGGCAAAGAGCATTGAGGTCTCGGACCTGAACATTTACTACGGCGACTTCCTCGCCGTGGAAGGGGTCAACATCTCGATCCCGGCCCGCGCGGTGACCGCGTTCATCGGCCCGTCCGGTTGCGGCAAGTCGACCTTCTTGCGTTCGCTGAACCGGATGCACGAAGTAATCCGGGGCGCGCACGTTGACGGCAAGGTGCTAGTCGACGGTGAAGACCTGTACGCCTCGGACATGGACCCAGTGAACGTGCGTCGCAAGATCGGCATGGTTTTCCAGCGGCCGAATCCGTTCCCGACGATGTCGATCGCCGAAAACGTGTTGGCCGGCCAGCGGCTCAACAGCAAGCGGATGAAGAAGTCCGAGGCCGACGACATCGTCGAGCGTTCGCTTCGCCAGGCGGGCTTGTGGGCTGAAGTCAAGGACCGCCTCGATCGTCCAGGCTCGGGCCTGTCCGGTGGTCAGCAGCAGCGCCTGTGCATCGCGCGCGCTGTAGCCGTCGAGCCCGAAGTGTTGTTGATGGACGAACCGTGCTCGGCACTTGACCCGATCTCGACCTCGGTGATCGAGGACCTGATTCACGAACTCAAGAACGATTACACGATCGTGATCGTCACCCACAACATGCAGCAGGCGGCCCGGGTCTCGGACCAGACGGCGTTCTTCAACCTCGCTGGTGTTGGCCAGCCGGGCAAGCTCGTCGAACTGGGTCCGACCGAGAAAATGTTCTCTAACCCAGAAGATCCGGCCACTGAGGCCTACATCCAGGGTCGCTTCGGCTGAGCAGTTAGCTTGCCTAGCTCAAGGCAAGAAGAGTTGGGCGACGAAGTAGAACGCAGCGGCCACTGCCGCCGCGGCCGGCATAGTGATGATCCAGGCAACCACGATTCCCTTGGCCACGCCCCAGCGGACCGCGGAGAAACGCTTGGTTGCGCCCGAACCCATGATCGCCGAGGTGATGGTGTGGGTCGTGGAGACTGGCGCGTGCAAACCGATCGCCATCACGTAGAGCACGGTGGCAGCGGTGGCTTCGGCGGCGAAGCCTTTCGGCGGGTCGAGTTCGATGATCCGGCGACCCAAGGTCCGCATGATCCGCCAGCCGCCGGAGTAAGTGCCAGCAGCGATTGCGCCGGCGGCGGCGATGATCACCCACATCGGCACGTCGTTGCCTTCGTGGAAGCCGCCGGCAACTAGGGCCAAGACGATGATGCCCATCGTCTTTTGGGCGTCCTGTAGGCCGTGTCCAAGCGACATGCCAGCGGCCGAAACCGTTTGCGCCCAGCGGAAGCCGCGGTTAATCCGTGATGGCATCGCTTTGCGGAAGATCCACATGATTGCCGTCATCAACGCAAATGCGCCGACGAACCCCAAAAGTGGCGAAAGCACCATCGGGATGGCGACCTTGTTGATCAGAATTTCCCAGCTGACTTGGGTTGCCGAGGCCACGCCCGCGCCGACGATTCCGCCGATCAAGGCGTGAGACGACGACGAAGGAATCCCGAAGTACCAAGTAATCAAGTTCCACGTGATCGCGCCAATTAGCGCAGCCAAAACGATAGTCAGCGCGTGGGCTGAACCGGTTTCTGCGGCAGCCTCGACGCCGGGAATGATGTCTTGGATTGTTTTGGCAACCTCGACACCGAGCCATGCGCCGACGAAGTTGAGCACCGCGGCCATCGCAAGGGCTGCCCGCGGCGTTAGGGCGCGCGTTGAAACCGAGGTGGCAATCGCGTTGGCGGCGTCGTGAAAGCCGTTCGTGTAGTCGAAGATCAGTGCAATCACGACAACCGTGATCACCATGACGGTGGTCAGGTCCACTCAGGACTCCTTGACCGCGATCTGCTCGATCGTGTTGGCGACCGATTCAAGGGCGTCGATGGCGTGTTCGACAGCTTCGACGATGTCCTTGAGTTTGAGCACCTGCATCGCCTTGTAGTTTCCGTCGAACAAGTCGGCCAAGATCCGGCGGTGGTTCTTGTCCCCTTCGTTCTCAAGACGGTTGATCTCGATCCAAAAGTCCTCGAGGTCCTTCATCGTGCGAAGACGGGGCATCGCTTCGGCGGTGAGATTGCAGGCCCGCTGCAACACGTCAACCTGGGCGGCGAACACTTCGGGGAACTCGGTTACGCCATACAGGACCGTGCTGTCGACGGCGTCCTCCATGAAGTCCATCACGTCGTCGAGGCTGCTCGCCAAGGCGTAAATGTCCTCACGGTCAAACGGGGTGATGAACGTACTGTTCACCAATTTGATGATGGCGTGAGTCGTATCGTCTGCCGCATGTTCAGCTTCATGCATTTGGCTGGCAATCTCTGCTTTGTCAGATGCCGGATCAAGCAAACGTGTAACTAACTCTGCCCCGACAACAAGATGGTTTGCCGACTCAGCGAACAGATCATAGAAGCTGGCTTCGACCGGACGAATTCGGATACGCACGCAGGGACTCCCTTGGAAAATGGGCGCGACAAAGCAATGCTATGTGCAGGTTGGGCAAGGAAGCGAACTGAGGGTCGTTGACCCTAGTCACAGTCCCAAGAGGCCGTCGATTTGGCTTTGGGAAAGTGGTGCGTCATTCTCGGTGGCAGCGATCATGAGACGCGAAGTCAACTCGATCTCGGCCAACGCGTCGTCATCGCGCAGCCGATCATCGAGCGGTTCGCTCATCAGATCGTCACTTCGGTTGAATGCCACAGGTTGAGCCTACGCAAGTTAGACCCCAGACCACGACTGCTGAGCGAGAAACCGTCCTTAGTGACTAGACCGGTTGCCTTCGACAAGCTTGCGTGCTCAGCCGACCCAAACTCTCGCATTTTGGAACATTCGCAGCCATGGGCTCGGCTCAGCCGCGTCGCCGGTGGTCCAGGACATCTGGATATTGCGTTGCACTCGCTCCGGATGCGGCATCATCGCGGTGAACCGGCCGTCGACGGTGGTTACCGCGGTGAGTCCTTCGGGCGAGCCGTTCGGATTTGCTGGATAGCTTGAAGCGACCAGTCCGTTCACGTCGACAAACCGAGCGGCAGCCTTGACCGCTACCTCGTCTCCGCGGGTTGAGAAGTCGGCGAAGCCTTCGCCGTGGGCTACCGCGATCGGGATCATCGAACCGTCCATCTGGTCAAAGAAGATCGATGGCGAATCGAGCACCTGAACCAGCGACAACCGTGCTTCATACTGCTCGGAGACGTTTCGGGTGAACTTCGGCCAGGCCTCGGCTCCGGGAATGATGTCGGCTAGGGCTGCAAACATCTGGCAGCCGTTGCAGATGCCGATGCCGAAGGTGTCGGGACGGGCAAAGAAATCGGTGAACGACTCGGTCAGCTTGGGGTTGAACAAGATCGATCGGGCCCAGCCTTCACCGGCGCCAAGGGTGTCGCCATAGGAGAACCCGCCGGCCGCCGCCAACCCGACCACGTCAGCTAGGTCGAACCGGCCGGACTGCAGGTCGGTCATGTGGACGTCGAAGGTGTCGAATCCGGCTCGGTCGAAGGCGAACGCCGTCTCAACATGTGAGTTGACGCCCTGCTCGCGCAAGATCGCCACCTTTGGCCGCGCGGTACCGATCAGGAATGGAGCCGAAACGTCTTCGTTCGGGTCGAAGGTGGTTTGCACCGTCAGTAGCGGATCAACCGCGGCGACCGACTCGTGTTCGGCATCGGCCGACTCTGGGTTGTCGCGCAGGCGCGAGATCCGCCAAGAGACTTCGTCCCAAGCCTTGGCGAGGTCGACCAGTGATTCGCTCAGGCCCAATGCTTCGGCAGTCACGGTGCGGTGGGCGTTCGCTGCCGCTACTGGTCGCACTAGGTGGCCGATGCCGTGATCATTGAACACCGCCAGCGCCCGGTCGACGTTCTCGGCCGCGACGGCAACCACGGCGCCGAGTTCTTCGTTGAACAGGTCGGCCACCGAATTGACAGTCAGGTCGACGCCAACGCCGCCGGCGAATGCCATTTCGCACACGGTCGACCACAGGCCGCCGTCGGCGCGGTCGTGATAGGCCTGCAACATGTTCGCCGAGCGGAGTTCGTTGATTGCCGCCACCAAAGCCACGAGGTGCGCTGGTTCATCAAGATCAGGAACTTCGCCGCCGAACTGGTCGGTGCACTGAGCCAAGATCGATCCGCCGAGGCGGTTCTTGCCCGCTCCCAGATCGACCAGCAGCAGTTGGCTGCCCACTTGCAGTTGAGGGGTAAGAGTTGGCCGCACGTCTGGCAGGGAGGCGAACGCGGTGACCACCAGCGACACCGGCGAGGTCACCTGCTTCTCGCCTTCGCTGTCGGCCCAGCGGGTGCGCATCGAAAGAGAGTCCTTGCCGACCGGAACCGAGACCCCGAGCGCTGGACAAAGTTCCATCGCGACTGCCGAAACGGTGTCGTAGAGGGCGGCGTCTTCGCCTTCTTCGCCGCAGGCGGCCATCCAGTTGCACGACAGTTTCACGCCCGGCAAGTCGATCGGCGCTGCCAGTAGGTTCGTGATGGCTTCACCTACGGCCATCCGGCCCGAGGCGGGCGCGTTTGTCGCCGCCAGCGGCGTGCGTTCACCGCTAGCCATCGCTTGGCCGGCGAAACCGTGGAAGTCGGTCAAGGTGACGGCGACATCGGCTACCGGCACCTGCCACGGACCGACGAGCTGGTCACGGTGGGTCAGGCCACCGACGGTCCGGTCACCGATCGTGATCAGGAACCGCTTGGACGCAACCGTTGGGTGGCGCAACACCGCGTA
>JAPXRA010000123.1:0-6035 GCA_033813795.1 Aeromicrobium sp.
GGCTGGTGCCTTCTTAGCCGGTGCCTTCTTGGCCGGGGCGGCCTTCTTGGCCGCAGCCTTGGCCGGCGCCTTCTTGGCCGGAGCCTTGGTGGCCTCGCGGATCTTGGCCGAGTTGGCGAATGACGCGGCCGCGGCGGTTGCCGAACCGGCGGCTTCCTCGACAGCTTCAGCAGCCTTGCCGGTCAGATCCTCAGCCTTGGCGGTCAATTCTTCAATCAACTCTTCGGCCTTGTCCTTCAAGTCCTCGACCAAGTCATCGGCCTTCTCCTTGAAATCGTCAACGGCGCTCAACAGGTCGTCGACCTTGACGTCTTCAACCTTGCCGCGAAGCTCGGAAACGAAGCCTTCGGCGCGAGCGGCGAAATCTTCGGCGGCTGCCTTGACGTCGTCAACGGTCAGTCCCTTGGCCAGCGTGACCAAGTCGTCGCTCTTCTTCACCAGGTCCGAGTAGGCGGCCGTGGCTGAGCCGAGCGCGGTCTGCGTCAGTTCTTCGGCCTTTTTTTGGATGCCGGCAACGTCGAACGTCTTGACGGTCGACGGTAGGGCCATGATGTCGTCGATCAACGACTTAAGCTGGGCGTTGATGGTTTCGGTGATGCTCATGAGTTCTCCTCGGGGTCTGCGGTTCCGACAAATGAACGGTAAATGTCCCGCAGCGCCGCCTTCTGGCGTGCGGTCAACCGCGGGTCGCGGTCTATTGCGTCCTCTACGACCGGCATTCCGTCGGAGTCGGCATCCAAAATGCCGGCCCTGACGTAGAGCGATTCGGCCGAAATTCTCAGTGCTTTAGCGATCTGCTGGAGCACTTCGGCGGACGGTTTGCGCAAGCCACGCTCGATTTGGCTGAGGTACGGGTTCGAGACTTCCGCGAGTTCAGCTAACTGTCGCAATGACATTTGCGCTTGGGTCCGCTGCTCACGCAGATAGTCGCCGAGTGTCCCCACGGCGGCCGGCATGCCCAACTTCCCCATGAGTCAATTGTGCTTGCAAAAGTTAGCGCTTGCAAGCAAGTGTGACGCATCTGGCAATTGTGATACCGAACCGCGAGCGTTCAACTACTTCTTGTGCCGAGGCTTTCGCTCCGATTTACTGCCGGTCTTGGCCGAACTGCGAGGGCCGGACTTCTTCGCTCCAGCAGACCTAGCCGGCTTGTCTTTTGGCCGACGGTTCGCGCTGGCTGGGCGACCGCCGCCTGGGCGCCCACGATCTGGCTCAATGTCGATCAGTTTGCCCGAAATCCGGGTTTGGGCCAGGGCGTCGAAGACCTCTTGGGGCAAGTCACCGGGCAGATCTACCAAAGTATGTTCAACGCCGATCGTTATTTTGCCGAAGTCTGAGCGCTTTAGGCCGCCTTCGTTGGCCAGCGCACCCACCACCATCGCTGGGCGAATCTTGTGTCGGCGGCCCACTGCCAAGCGGTAGGTTGCCATCGACTCGTCACCGGGGCGGGGCGTGCGTTCGCGCGGCTCGCGACGTTCACGCTTTGGCCGTTCGCTTGCTGGCGGGTCAGGCCGCAAGAAGAACTCTTTGTCGTCTTGGCCCATTGCGGCTAAGGCAGCGGCCACATCGGTCATGTCGACTTCGTGCTCGGTGGCGTACTGCTCGACCAGACCACGGTAGGTCGAGAACTGTGGGTCGGCCATAGCCGTAGTGATCGAAGCTGCGAATCGGTCGGCGCGGCGAACGTTCACTTCCTCGGAAGTTGGCACTGCCATCTGCGTGATGTCTCTGCCCGAAACGCGCTCCAACGATTCCAGCATCCGACGTTCTCGCGGCGTGACGAACACGATCGCATCGCCGGTGCGCCCGGCGCGACCAGTGCGGCCAATCCGGTGGACGTAGGCCTCCGGGTCGTGGGGGATGTCGTAGTTGACCACGTGAGTGATTCGTTCGACGTCAAGGCCGCGAGCCGCCACATCGGTGGCCACCACGATGTCGATCTTGCCTGCTTTCAATGCCGAAACGGTTCGTTCGCGTTGCGCCTGAGCTAGGTCGCCGTTTAACGCCGCCACCGAATAACCGCGTCCGCGCAACTTCTCGGCCAACTCTTCGGTGCCCTGCTTGGTGCGAACGAAAATGATCATCGCATCGCCGGCCTCGACTTCGAGCACGCGAGTGAGCGCATCTAACTTGTTGTGATGCGCAACCGGCATCCAACGCTGGGTCACGTTCGTGGTGGAGCGAGTCGCCTCTGGCGTCGAAATGTCGGCCGGATCGTGCAGATACCGTTTGGCCAGTCGGCGAATAGTTGCCGGCATTGTGGCCGAGAACAGTGCCACTTGCTTGTATTCGGGGGTGTCGGCCAAGATCCGCTCGACGTCCTCGGCGAAGCCCATGTTGAGCATCTCGTCGGCCTCGTCCAAGACCAGCATTTCCAGGCTCGACAAATCGAGCGAACCACGGTCGAGGTGGTCGATGATTCGACCGGGGGTGCCGACCACCACCTGAGCGCCACGCTTGAGTCCGCTTAGTTGCGCGCCGTAGTTTTGCCCGCCATAAACCGGCAACACCATCAGTTTGGTCCCGGCAGCATAGCGAGTAATCGCCTCGCTCACTTGAAGTGCCAGTTCGCGGGTCGGCGCCAAAACCAGCGCCTGCACGTTCTTTGCCGAGGGGTCTAGTCGTTGCACCATCGGCAAGGCAAAAGCAGCCGTCTTGCCGGTTCCAGTTTGGGCCAAGCCAACCACGTCACGTCCTTTGAGCAGAGACGGGATCGCTTGCGCCTGGATCGGGCTGGGCGTCTCATAGCCGAGTCCGTTAACCACGTCCACTAGAGACTGGTCGAGGCCCAGGGTGCCAAAATTGGTCAGTTCAGTCATCACAAGTTCATTCCGGCCCGCACATGCAGGCCTGCTTCGGGATCGACCAGAACCTCCTGTGCTGCGGCAACGCCGTCAGCAACAAGATCCTGGTCGACCGGGGTTGACCGCTTGACGAGCGCAAGGGCGATTGGTCCTAATTCGTGGTGCCTAGCCGAGCTGCCGACCTGGCCGACGACCTTTTCGCCGGCCAACACTTCGGCGCCATGACCAGGCAGGTGTTCGACGGAGCCGTCGAGGTGCAGCAGTACTAGCCGACGCGGTGGCCGGCCGAGGTTGTGCACCCGCGCGACCGTCTCTTGGCCGCGGTAACAGCCTTTGTCCAAGTGAACTGCCCGGCCAAGCAGGCCCACTTCGTTCGGAATTGTGCGGTCATCGGTGTCTTGGCCAAAGCGTGGTCGTCCCGATTCAATTCGCAAGGCCTCCCACGCCAGCACGCCAACTGGCTGCTGCTCGACGGCGGCCAGGTCGGTGACAAGCTCGGTCACCAACTCACCTTCCGGGTTCACCCGGCCGATCACGAACTGATCGTCTACCGCGGCAACCTCGACTCGCGACATGAACCGCATCCGGTCGAGGAACTCGACCAAGGCGGCCCCGGCGCCGGGCTCAGTATGGGCCCAAAAGGTTTCCGTTTGCGGATCATCGAAGCCGGTGAAATCGTGCTCGATCCGGCCCTGCGGCGTCAGCACCAACACTTCGGTCCAAGTGCGCGGCGCCAAGCCCTCCAAGAATTGCGAGGTGAGCGAATGCAACCAGGTGAGTCGGTCCGGGCCGGTGACCCGGAAAACGTCACGGTTAGACAAGTCGACAAAGCCTTCACCCGAAAGGAGCAAGCGTTGTTCGGCGGCGAAGGTCGAGCCGTAATGCGCGGCCACGCCAACGTCGATTCCCTCGGACTCGACCGCGCCGTCGCGATCGAGCAGCGGGCTAGACACGCTCGAGCTTTCCCCAAAGGTGTGACTGCATCGGCTGGCCGACCGCAGCCATATCGAAGGCATACATCAACGCACCGTCAACGAGGCCATACATCCGCTGGCCGGCGGTGTATTCCTTAGCCGTCACAGTGCGCATCACGCCGTCGGTTGAGAGCGTCAGCCGAGCGGGTTCAACCTCGCCGTGCCAGATCTCGGCGTATCCGGTCGGATGGGCCAGCACCAGTTCGAGGTTTCCGTTGCCAGGCATGCGCAAGAACCCGGTCTCTAGTGCGCCGGGGCGGACTCGTTCGTCGTTCTCGTCGGTGATCCAGGTCTGGCTGAAGTAGTGCAGAAAGGGGCGTCCGTCGTGGTTGAAGATGACTTCTTGCTCGAACCCAAACGATTCGATCGTCGGATAGTCGCCGCGGCCGTTGCCGTGCCACTTGCCCAACAGCCAAGCGACCGGCATTAGGTCAGGGTGCAGATCGCTAGGAATTTCAAAGGCCATGGGTCCATCGTATCGGCGGATGGCTAGGCACCGCTCGACCCGTCTGGGTAAAAACACTCCCGGCCAGGTCCTCGGACGCAGGGCATGGCCGCGGGCCACTAGCTACTTGACCAACCGTCAGCGGTACTAGGCTCCGAACCATGCGAGCGGTCGTCCAACGAGTTAGCCGGGCCAAAGTGCGCGTCGACGACAAAGTCGTCGGTGCCATCGCCGGGTCTGGACTGGTGGTCTTACTCGGGGTAACCCACACCGATACCGCAGCCGAAGCAGAACGGCTTGCCGCCAAGATCGTTCGACTACGGATCATGGCGGGCGAGCAGTCAATCGACGAGTCTGGCGGCGAACTGCTGGTGATCAGCCAGTTCACGCTCTACGGCGACACGAGAAAGGGCCGGCGGCCATCGTGGACGAATGCGGCACCCGGGCCGGTGGCCGAACCGTTATATCAAGCGTTCTGCGAAGCGGCCACAAATCTGGGCGTAACCGTGGCAACAGGGGTGTTTGGCGCCGACATGGCAGTGGAGTTAGTAAACGACGGACCTGTGACGCTTGTCATCGACGCATAAGTCGAATTCTGAGTGAAGTCTCAGAAAAGACCGTCATACTTGGACGGTTGAGTTCGGTAACAAGGGAGAATCTGTGGGTAGCAACGCCGACGAACAGGCGCGTCAGCCTGGTTCGCGCGCTGCGAACAGAAGTTCGCTTCGTCAACGTCATCCGTTCCTGATTTGGACCGTAGTCCTCGCGCTGGTCGTCCCCCTTTTTGGTGGAGCGGCCTACGCCTGGAACATGAAACAGGACCTTGACGACATCGACACGGTCAAAGTGTCCGGTACCAAAGAAGCGCCCGATCCAGACGAGGGCCGGGCATTGAATATCCTGCTGCTCGGTTCAGATAAGGGTGAGGCTCAGCCTGGCCAATCGAGCAAGACCACGATCGCGCAAGACGCCGCCACGGGCGAATGGCCCTCCGGCAAATACCGCAGCGACACGTTGATGATCGTGCACATTCCCAAGAATCGCAAGAAGGCCTACCTGGTCTCCATCCCACGCGATTCGTTTGTGCCGATCTACGACGAGTCGGGCAACACGACTCACTCGGAGAAGCTGAATTCCGCGTTCAGCGAAGGTGGCCCAGCGGCCACAATCAACACGGTCAGCAAACTGACCGGTCTGAAGATCGACCACTTGGCGATCATCGACTGGGAAGGGTTCCGAGATATTTCCACCGCTGTCGGCGGCGTCGAGGTGAAGATCCCGAACGCGTTCTACGACCCCTCGCAGAAGATCTACTGGGAAGCGGGCACGCAAAACCTCAAGGGCAAGCAGGCGTTGGCTTATGTGCGAACCCGCTACGGCTTGATCGGCGGCGACTTCGACCGGATCAAGCGCCAGCAAAACTTCATGCGTTCGCTGATGAGCAAGATGTTGAGCACGGGTGTCACTTCCAACCCGGCGAAACTGTCCAAAACGGTTGCTGCCTTGACCAAGAACCTCACTGTCGACGAGCACTGGTCGGGCACGGCCATGGCCAAACTCGCAGTGTCGCTTCGCAAGGTCGAGACCAAGGACGTAACCTTCCTGACCGCGCCAGTTCAAGGCACCGAAGAAGATCCCACCTACGGCAGCATCGTGGTGTTGCAGCAAGACAAGATGGCCGAACTGTTCGAAGCGGTGCGCGCCGACAAGATGTCCAGGTACCTCAAGAAGTACCCAGACGACGTCCTCGGCAACGAAGTCTCCTGAACTTCGACAAAAAATTTGGGCCCAGGAGGAAACTCCTGGGCCCAA
>JAPXRA010000124.1:0-6033 GCA_033813795.1 Aeromicrobium sp.
CGCACAGGAGGTGTCTATGACCGGCAACGAAAAGATCGACCGCTTCCTCGAGGTGCGCTTGAGCGAGGTCGAAGCCAAACTCGCTGCGACCTCAGCGCAGAACGAGCGTTTGACCTCAACGCTTCGTGAAGCGCGCGACCAAATCATCACGCTCAAAGAGGAAGTTGACCGACTGGCGCAGCCGCCAACCGGGTTCGGCACGTTCTTGCAACGCAATGACGACGAGTCGATCGACGTTTTCACTGGCGGACGAAAACTGCGGGTGAACGTTAGCCCCGCGGTCGACCGAGACGCGCTTCGCAAGGGTCAAGAAGTCATCTTGAACGAGGCGATGAACGTCGTTGCCGCCCTCGAATTCGAGCAAATCGGCGAAATCGTGATGTTCAAGGAACTGCTCGCTGACGGTGAACGGGCAATGATCTTGGGCAACGCCGACGAGGAGCGGGTCGTGCGCCTGGCCGACACCCTCACCGGATTGAAGTTGCGTGCTGGCGACTCGCTTTTGCTCGACAGTCGCTCGGGCTATGTGTACGAGCGCATTCCAAAGTCCGAGGTCGAGGAACTGGTGCTCGAAGAAGTGCCAGACATCGACTACACCAGCATCGGCGGCCTGGGTAACCAAGTCGAGATCATCAAGGACGCAGTAGAACTGCCCTACCTCTATCCGGAGGTGTTCGTCGAACACGAACTCAAGCCACCCAAAGGCATCCTGCTTTACGGTCCACCGGGCTGCGGCAAAACCATGATCGCCAAGGCGGTAGCCGCATCGCTGGCCAAGAAGGTCTCGGAGCGAACCGGCGAAGAGGGCCGCTCGTACTTCTTGAACATCAAGGGCCCCGAACTGTTGAACAAGTACGTCGGCGAAACTGAACGCCATATTCGTTTGGTGTTCCAACGTGCCCGGGAGAAGGCAAGCGAAGGCACCCCGGTGATCGTGTTCTTCGACGAGATGGATTCGCTGTTCCGCACGCGCGGTTCGGGCGTGTCTTCCGATGTGGAGAACACGATCGTGCCGCAGCTGCTCAGCGAGATCGACGGCGTCGAAGGTCTAGAAAACGTTCTAGTGATTGGTGCGTCCAACCGCGAAGACATGATCGATCCGGCGATCTTGCGGCCCGGCCGTTTGGACGTGAAGATCAAGATCGAACGCCCCGACGCCGAAGCCGCGCGAGACATCTTCAGTAAATACTTAACGACCAGCCTGCCGCTCCACGGCGATGATCTAGCCGAGTGGCGCGGCGACCGCGACGCGTGTGTGCACGCGATGATCCAGCGCGTGGTCGAGCGGATGTATAGCGAGACCGAAGAGAACCAGTTCTTGGAAGTCACCTACGCCGGCGGCGACAAGGAAGTGCTCTACTTCAAGGACTTCAACTCTGGTGCGATGATCCAAAACATTGTCGACCGTGCCAAGAAGATGGCGATCAAGGACCTATTGGAGTTAAACAGCAAGGGCTTGCGGGTGCAGCACCTGCTGCAGGCGTGCGTCGATGAGTTCAAGGAGAACGAGGACCTGCCGAACACCACCAACCCCGACGACTGGGCACGCATCTCGGGCAAGAAGGGCGAACGGATCGTATTCATTCGCACGCTGATCACCGGCAAGGGTGGCAACGAACCGGGTCGATCGATCGACAACGTCGCAAACACAGGACAGTACCTTTGAGCCTTGAACTTCGGGTCGTGCGTTACGACCACCCAGACGCCATCAAACTCACCGAACTGGTTCAAACCGAGTACGTTCGCCGCTACAAGGGCGAAGTTGGCGACGCTTCGCCGATCGATGCCGATGAGTTCGTCTATCCCGACGGTGTGTTCTTCATCGGCTATGTCGACGACCTGCCGGTAGCGATGGGTGGCTGGCGCCGCGGCGGCCCGAACGGCGAAACCGACGGTGAAATCAAGCGGATGTTCGTGATCGACGACTCTCGCGGCAAGGGCTATTCGCGCCAAGTGCTCCAAGAGATCGAACGCAGCGCTGCCCGCCAAGGTGTCACCAGACTCGTGTTGGAAACCGGCACCGAACAGCCCGAAGCGATCGCGCTTTACAAGTCGGCCGGGTTTGTGGAGGTCGAGCCCTTTGGCTTCTATGCCGACTATGCAGATTCGGTCCACCTCGCCAAATTGGTGGAGTTGCCCGCGTGAGCGTTCGGCGAGTCCAAGGCTCCGAAGTTGAGTACGGCATCACGGTCCAAGGCCAGCCGCAAGCCAATCCGATGGTCGCGGCCACCCATGTCGTCAACGCCTATGCCGCTGCAAACGGACTGACCCGGCGCGCCCGGTGGGACTATGAGGAGGAGAGCCCGCTTCGGGACGCTCGCGGGTTCGATCTCGGACGCGATGTGGCCGACCCCTCGCAACTAACCGACGAAGACCTCGGCCTGGCGAACATAATCTTGACCAACGGCGCCCGGCTGTATGTAGATCACGCCCATCCGGAGTACTCCAGCCCAGAAGTGACCAATCCGCTCGACGTCGTGCGCTGGGAGAAGGCGGGCGAGGCGGTGATGCGTCGCGGCGCTGAGCTTGCCGCTCAGATCCCCAACGTCGCGCCGATCGTGCTCTACAAGAACAACGTCGACAACAAGGGCGCCTCCTACGGTTCGCATGAGAACTATCTGATGGATCGTGAGGTGCCGTTCTCGGCGATCGTGCAACAACTGACGCCGTTCTTCGTATCGCGCAACATCTTCTGTGGTGCTGGTCGGGTCGGACTTGGCCAAGACGGCAACAAGCACGCATTTCAGATAAGCCAGCGAGCCGACTATTTCGAAGTGCCGGTCGGTCTGGAAACAACGCTCAAGCGCCCGATCATCAACACTCGCGATGAGCCGCACGCCGATCCGAAAAAGTACCGCCGGTTGCACGTAATCATCGGCGACGCGAACTTGTCTGAAACGTCGATCTTCTTGAAGCACGCCACGACCTCGCTGGTGTTGGCGATGATCGAGGCCGGATTTTTGCCCCCACCGCTTTCGCTCGCGAACCCGGTAAAGGCGCTGCACCAGATTTCCTACGATCCGACGCTGAAAGTCACCGTCGAACTCGAAGACGGCCGCGAACTCACCGCACTTGATCTGCAGAGCCACTATCTAGAAAACGCCAAAGCGTTCACTGCCAAACACGGATCAGATCCGCAGACCGATCTGGCGCTGGAGCTTTGGCAGCGGGTGTTGGACCAACTTGCCGCTGACCCGATGCGGCTCGCCGACGAACTGGACTGGGTGGCAAAGCTAGCGCTGCTGCAGCAGTACCGCGAACGTGACCGGCTTGACTGGGGGCACGCAAAACTGCACTTGGTGGACTTGCAGTACCACGATGTTCGACTTGAGCGGGGTTTGTTTCACCGCCTCGTGGCCGCTGGCCGGATGAAACAGTTGCTCAGGCCCCAGGAGGTGGCAGCAGCGATAGCTGAACCGCCGCACGACACCCGGGCTTTCTTCCGCGGCCGTTGCCTGCAGCGTTTCTCCGCCGATATCGCTGCCGCGTCCTGGGATTCGGTGATTTTCGATTTGCCAGGACACAACTCACTGCAGCGCGTTCCCACGATGGAACCGCTGAAGGGGACGGCCGAGCACGTGTCCGGGCTTTTCGATCAGGTCGATTCGGCCGTCGAACTTTTTGAAGCGATAACCGGCCGTTAGCCCACCTAAGTTTGTGTCCGCGACGATAGGGTGAAGTTATGGCCGAACAACAGCACAAGACGACCCGCAAGAGCGCCGAGTCGGACGAGCAGGTTGCGCCCACTGAAACCGTCACTGGGCGCAAAGAACGCCTCGACGACGACGTCGACGCCTTGCTCGATGAAATCGACGACGTCCTAGAGGAGAACGCCGAGGAGTTCGTTCGCAGTTTCGTCCAAAAGGGCGGACAGTGATGCTGGGCGAGGCGTTTCGGTCGGTCGGTGGCGCGTCCTTCGCTGACTTCCTCGCTCAACAGGCGCCAGACCTGTTGCCGCAGCGTTTGGCCACGGCCGCTGGTGATCTGCCGGTAACCCACGGCACCACCATCGTGGCCGCCACCTTTGATGGCGGCGTGGTGATGGGCGGTGACCGTCGCGCGACCATGGGCAACGTGATCGCCCAACGTGACATCCAAAAGGTGTTCGCCACCGATGAGTTCAGCTGTGTCGGTATCGCCGGCACCGCCGGAATCGCAGTCGAGATGACGCGGCTGTTCCAAGTCGAACTTGAGCATTACGAAAAGATCGAGGGCACCACACTTTCGACCGACGGCAAGGCCAACCGACTAGCCACCTTGATCCGCAGCAACTTGGCCATGGCGATGCAAGGACTAGCGGTGGTGCCGCTGTTCGCCGCCTACGATCTTGAGACCCGGTCCGGGCGGATCTTCGCCTTCGACGTCACCGGCAACAAGAACGAAGAGCGCACTTTCCACTCGGTTGGCTCGGGTTCGACCTTCGCGCGCGGTTCGCTCAAGAAGCTCTATCGACCGGCGATGACCGAAACCGAAGCGGTCACCGCAGTAATCCAGGCGCTTTACGACGCTGCCGACGACGACACCGCCACCGGCGGCCCGGACTTGACCCGGCGGATCTTCCCGATGATTTCAGTCATCACCGAAGCCGGCTACCGGGCTTGGGAGGATTCGGCCACGGCTGAAGTCGCAGATCGCGTGATCGGTGGGCGGATGACCAACCCTGACGGCCCTTCGGCCCCCCTTTCTTGAGCACAGAAGCGAGGAACAAATGAGCACCCCGTTTTACGTCTCTCCCGAACAGCTGATGAAGGATCGGGCTGATTTCGCCCGAAAGGGAATCGCCCGCGGCCGCAGTGTGGTGGTGATCCGGTACGTCGACGGGATCGCGTTTGTCGCCGAGAACCCCTCCCGGGCACTGCACAAAATCAGTGAGATCTATGACCGGATCGGTTTCGCAGCGGTCGGGCGGTACAACGAGTTCGAGAACCTGCGCATCGCTGGGGTTCGGCTGGCCGATATGCGCGGCTACTCCTACGACCGCACGGATGTAACCGGCCGTGGACTCGCCAACGCCTACGCCCAAACGCTCGGCACGATTTTCTCCAGCGGCGGCGAAAAGCCGTACGAAGTCGAACTGTTCGTCGCTGAAGTCGGCCGCTCGGCCGAGGACGACCAGATTTACCGACTCACCTACGACGGTTCGGTGGCTGACATTGCCCAGTTCGCGGTGATGGGCGGCCAGGATGAGCGAGTCCAGACGCGACTGCAGGAGAACTTCCAGCCCAATCTCGACCTCGGCGATGCGCTCAAGATCGCGGTCAGTGCCCTAGGCAACGACCAAGAAACTCCTCGCGAAATCGCTTCAGAAGATCTCGAAGTCGCGGTGTTAGACCGCACCCGCAGCCAACCAAGAAAATTCAAACGGCTGGCCATCTCGCAAGTTTCTGCCCTCCTGAGTTGAGTACCCGGGTCTAGGCTGACGATATGGACCGCCGGATCTTCGGAATCGAGAACGAATACGGTGTCACCTGCTCTTTTCGGGGGCAACGGCGGCTTTCGCCCGACGAGGTCGCCCGCTATCTGTTCCGCCGAGTGGTGTCTTGGGGGCGCAGCAGCAACGTCTTTTTGAAGAACGGCGCCCGACTGTATCTGGACGTGGGTTCCCACCCCGAATACGCCACGCCCGAATGTGACGACGTAGTCGAGTTGGTGACCCACGACCGCGCTGGCGAGCGAATTCTCGAAGGCCTGATGATCGACGCCCAGCAGCGCCTCGCTGAAGACGGAGTCGAAGGCGACATCTACCTGTTCAAGAACAACACCGACTCGGCCGGCAACTCCTATGGCTGCCACGAGAACTACCTGATCGGGCGCACCGGCGAGTTCAGCCAACTCGCCGACGTGCTGATCCCGTTCCTGGTCTCGCGGCAAATCATCTGCGGTGCCGGCAAAGTTCAGCAAACGCCGCGCGGGACAGTGTTCAGCGTCAGCCAACGCGCCGAACACATCTGGGAGGGCGTCTCCAGTGCCACGACCCGTTCGCGGCCGATCATCAACACCAGAGATGAACCCCACGCCGACGCCGAGCACTAC
>JAPXRA010000125.1:0-5981 GCA_033813795.1 Aeromicrobium sp.
GCCCTAGATCAGTTGGTCGAGGTCGGCTTGCTGACTGCGCGGCAACGAGAAAACGCCGAATGGTCGTGCTGGTCGACCGTCGACGGCTTCAGTTCCTTTCCTTGGCCACAACCGGCCCACTTGCCGACTTGGCGGCCGAGCAACTAGATCAGTTGGCCCTAGCGGCAGTCGACACGATAATCGCCGGGCTGCGGGCTCGCTGAACCTAACCGTCACGCCTGGCGGTAGGTGGCCAAGAAGTGGCCCATCCGGCCGATCGCCTCGGCTAGATCGCGCGACCACGGCAAAGTGACGATTCGCAAGTGATCGGGCTTGGGCCAGTTGAACCCGGTGCCTTGAGTGAGCAGAATCTTCTCGCTCATCAACAGGTCGAGCACGAACTGCTGATCGTCCTTGATCGGGTGAACTTGCGGGTCGAGTTTGGCGAAGGCGTACAGCGCACCTTTGGGTTTGACCACGCTGACCCCCGGAATCTTGCGCAACTCCTCCACTGCGGTGTCGCGCTGCTCCAGTAGCCGCCCGCCGGGCAAGATCAGTTCAGTTATCGACTGATAACCACCAAGCGCCACCTGAATCGCATTTTGGGCCGGCACATTGGGACACAGCCGCATCGAGGCCAACAAGGTGATGCCTTCGAGGTAGTCCCCGGCGCGTTCGAGCGGGCCGGTAACCACTAGCCACGCCGCCCGATAGCCGCAGACGCGATAGGCCTTGGACAAGCCGTTGAAAGTCAAGGTGAGCACGTCTGGCGCAACACTGGCCAGCGGAATATGCACCGCGTCGTCATAGAGAATCTTGTCGTAAATCTCATCGGCCATCAGGATCAGACCGTGCTTTCGCGCAAGCTCGGCGATCGCTTCTAAAGTGGCGCGACTGTAGACCGCACCGGTCGGGTTATTCGGGTTGATCACCACGATGGCTCGAGTGCGGTCGGTGATCTTGCTTTCCAGATCAGCCAGATCAGGGTTCCACTCGTTTTCTTCATCGCACAAGTAATGCACCGGCGTGCCGCCAGCAAGATTTGTCACCGCCGTCCAGAGCGGATAGTCCGGCGCCGGAATCAGCACTTCGTCACCGTTGTTCAACAGTGCTTGCAGCGCGATCTGAATCAATTCGGAAACGCCATTGCCCAGCCAGACGTCGTCGATGTCAATCGCCGGAAACCCAGCCTGGAGTTGGTAGTGGTGCACGACCGCCCGGCGAGCCGATTGAATGCCGCGCGAATCGGAATATCCCTGCGAAGTCGGCAGGCCGGCGATGACGTCCTGCAAGATCTCGGCCGGGGCGTCGAAGCCGAACGGCTGCGGATTGCCAATGTTCAGTTTCAAGATCCGGTGACCCTCTGCCTCCAACTGGGCAGCTCGCGCGCTGACGGGGCCGCGGATGTCATAGAGCACATCCCTCAACTTTTCCGACTGGCGCACGTTTGGGGTCATGGGATCCATTGTGTCAGTCGAGGTTGCGGATCAAGTCGAGCGCGCGCTGCAAGTCGGCCGGATAGGCGCTCGCGAACTCAACCCACTCGCCGGTTGCGGGATGGGCAAAACCCAACTCGACCGCGTGCAGCCACTGCCGTTCAAGGCCCACTTTGGCCGCCAACACCGGGTCGCTGCCGTACAGCGGGTCACCGACACAAGGATGTTTGATCGCCGCCATATGGACCCGGATCTGGTGGGTGCGACCGGTCTGGAGCTTGATCTTCAGCAGCGAGGCATACCGGTGCGCTTCGAGGGTGTCGTAATGGGTGATGCTGTCGCGGCCGTCGGCGCGCACAGTGAACTTGAAGTCATGCTTGGGATGCCGGGCGATCGGCGCATCGATCGTGCCGGTGTGCGGGTCGGGGTGGCCCTGCACCAACGCGTGGTAGATCTTCTCGACTGTGCGGTCGCGAAACGCTTGTTTGAGCACGGTGTAAGCCCGCTCGGACTTGGCCACCACCATCAACCCGCTAGTACCCACGTCGAGTCGCTGCACGATCCCTTGGCGTTCGGGCGCGCCCGAAGTAGAGATCCGCACCCCCACCCCGGCGAGGTGTCCTGACACGGTGGGGCCGTCCCAACCGACGCCCGGATGGGCGGCGACGCCGACCGGCTTGTCAACCACCACGATGTCCTCGTCTTGGAAGATGATCGACATTCCCTCGACCGCCTTGGCCACCACCTCAACCACGCGCTCTTGCG
This sequence comes from Aeromicrobium sp., assembly GCA_033813795.1. Lineage (GTDB taxonomy): Bacteria > Actinomycetota > Actinomycetes > Propionibacteriales > Nocardioidaceae > Aeromicrobium. Next base: position 2,181 of record JAPXRA010000125.1, read on the forward strand.
GAATGGTCGCTTCGAGGAGTTGTCCGGCGTCGACGCGTTCGGACTTCATTGGCGCTACGCCATCTAACAGCACCAGTTCGGCCGCGACCAGTTCACTTGCGCGCGTACGCGAAACACCAAAAAGCCGCGCCAAGGCCACGTCAACGCGTTCGCCAGCCAATCCCTCGGGGACATAGACGCTTCGCGCTTGGGTCACTGCGATTCTTCCTCTCGGCTGCCATCGAACTTGATCCCTTGCCACGACCGGATCACGATCACGATCGCGGCGAGAGTCAATGCGATGTCGGCAACATTGCCAACAAAGAAACCGGCATAGTCGATGAAGTCCACGACGTGCCCTCGTAAGAATCCCGGCTCACGCAACAGCCTATCTATCAGGTTGCCGACCGCCCCACCGAGGAAGAGCCCAAGGCCCAAGGCCCACCAGCGATCGTGCAGTCGCTTGGCGATCACCACCAGGGTGATCGAAACCGCGATCGCGATCAGGCTCAGCACGATCGTGTAACCCGCGCCCGTGCCCAGGGCCGCGCCTGGATTGAACACCAGCCGCAGCCCGAGTAGATCGCCCAGAATCGGCACGGCTTGGCCTTCGTCAAGTTTCTGCAGGGCCAACCATTTGGTCGCTTGATCAACCGCCACTACGCCGACGGCGGAGGCCGCGAACAGCCCAAGTCGCCGTGGCGACACCGGTTCGGTTGCGGCGGTGAAGTCTGATTCAGTCACCGAGCGCTCAGCGACGCTCTTCGCGGCGCTTGCAGTCCATACACATCGTCGCGCGCGGGAACGCCATCAGACGCATCTTGCCGATTGGTTCGCCGCAGGTCTCGCACAGACCGTAGGTGCCATCGCTTAGCCGCTCCAGTGCCCGCGAGGTCTGGTCGAGCAGGTCGCGCTGATTGGCCGCCAACGACATCTCGGCGTCGCGTTCGAGCGAGTTCGACCCGACGTCGGCTTGGTCGTTGCCAGCACCGTCGACCCCGCCGGCCAGAATCTCTTGCAGATCCTTGGCGGTGTGGTCGAGTTCGACTCGAAGTCGCTCGAGGTCAGCGGCCAACTCCTCGCGGATTGATTTGGTCTCGGCAGCGGTCCACGGCGTCTCGTCAGAACGAACCGCGAATGTCGTCTTCGGCATGCCGGGACACTAGACCGACCACGGGCTATGCGCAAGTCGCCCCACCGTAGGATTGCCAGCGTGAGTCAAACCGGCCCAAATAACACCGCTCCTGAAGTCTCGGCCCCAGCGGCCGCCGATCTGACCTATCGGGTCGTGCCGGCGCAGGTTGACCTGCCCGCGATGGAGCGACAGATCCTGCAACTTTGGGCCGAACAAGGCACCTTTGCCGCTTCGCTGGACACCAGCAAAGAAGCGGCCGATTGGACGTTCTACGAAGGCCCGCCGACCGCAAACGGCACGCCCGGAACCCACCACGTCGAAGCCCGCGTTTTCAAGGACGTGTTCCCACGTTTCAAGACGATGCAGGGCTACCGCGTTGACCGCAAGGCCGGTTGGGACTGTCACGGACTACCCGTTGAGATCGCGGTAGAAAAGGAGCTCGGCTTCAACGGCAAGCCCGATATTGAGGCATTTGGCATCGCGCAGTTCAATGCCAAATGCCGCGAATCGGTCTTGCGGAACGTCGACCTGTTCCAAGAGATGACCGAGCGCATGGGCTACTGGACCGATATGGACAACCCATATCGCACGATGGACGCCTCCTACGTCCAAAGCGTGTGGTGGGCGCTGTCGCAGATCCACGCCAAAGGCTTGCTGACCGAGGACTATCGGGTTGCCCCGTATTGCCCCCGCTGCGGCACGACACTTTCAGACCACGAGGTCGCCCAAGGCTATGAGAACGTGGTCGACCCCTCGGTTTACGTTCGGATGCCACTTCGCACCGGCCCTTGGTCCGGTGCAGACCTGCTGGTTTGGACCACTACGCCGTGGACGCTGGTCTCCAACACCGCGGTCGCGGTTCATCCAGAGGTGAACTATGTGCTTGCCGTGAACGGCGAAGACCGCCTCGTTGTAGCCGAACCGCTGCTCGAAAAGGCGCTCGGCGAGGACTGGCAAGTGACCGACCGCGTCCAGGGCCAAGAGATGGAACGCTGGGCCTACGAACGACCGTTCAACCTGGTGGAGATCCCCGAGGCACATTTCATCGTGCTGGCCGACTACGTCACCACCGAGGACGGCACCGGCTTGGTGCACCAGTCCCCCGCATTTGGTGCCGACGATATGGCCGTGTGCAAGGCCTACGGACTGCCCGTGGTCAACCCGATCGAACCGGACGGACACTTTGGGGCCGAGGTTGCGCTGGTCGGTTCGAAGTTCTTCAAAGAGGCCGACGCCACGCTCGTCGCCGATTTGGCGGATCGCGGCAAGTTGTTCCGAAAACTCGACTACGAACACAGTTACCCGCACTGCTGGCGATGCCATACCCCGCTAATGTATTTCGCCCTGCCTGCTTGGTACATCCGCACTACCGAGCGTAAAGCCGAACTCATCGCTCAAAACGAACTAACCAACTGGTTCCCCGAGACGATCAAGCACGGTCGCTATGGCGACTGGCTGACCAACAACATCGATTGGGCGCTCTCGCGCAATCGCTATTGGGGCACTCCCCTGCCGATCTGGCGCAACGACGCCGATGCGAGCAAGGTCGTATGCGTTGAGTCGCTGAAGCACCTTTCAGAGTTGACCGGCGTCGATCAAAGCGAACTTGATCCGCACCGGCCTTACATCGACGAGGTGACCTTCACCATCGACGGCGAGGCCGGTACGTACCGTCGCGTCCCTGAAGTGATCGACGCTTGGTTTGATTCCGGATCGATGCCGTTCGCCCAGTGGGGCTACCCGCACGTGGAAGGCTCGGTCGAGAAGTTCGAACGCGCCTACCCGGCCCAGTACATCGCCGAAGCGATCGATCAGACGCGTGGTTGGTTCTATTCGCTGATGGCCGTTGGCACGCTGGTCTTCGATCGCTCTAGTTATGAAAACGTCGTCTGCTTGGGCCACATCTTGGCCGAAGACGGGCGAAAGATGAGCAAGCATCTTGGCAACATCATCTTGCCGATGCCGCTGATGGAAGAGCACGGCGCCGACGCCTTGCGCTGGTTCATGGCGTGCTCTGGCTCGCCGTGGTCGGCCAGACGAATCGGCAATAGCGCACTGACTGAAATCGTGCGCAAGGTGCTGTTGACCTACTGGAACACCGTGGCGTTCCACGTGCTCTATGCTCGCGCCGACAGCTGGAGCCCAGCCACCACGAGCGTGCCGCCCGTTTCCGAGCGCACGGTGCTGGACCAGTGGCTCTTGTCAAACACCCAAGAGTTGATTACCGATGTGACTGAGTCGTTGGAAAACTTTGACACTCAGCGCGCCGGCATCGCCTTGGCCACCTTCATCGACGACCTGTCCAACTGGTACGTGCGCCGCTCACGCAAGCGCTTCTGGCGTGGCGACCCGGCAGCGTTTGCCACCTTGCACGAAGTGTTGGACGTGCTGACTCGCCTCCTGGCTCCGTTGGTTCCGTTTGTGACTGAGCAGGTCTGGCAGGACGTGATCGTTTCGGTTACTCCGGACGCCGCGCCGTCGGTCCATTTGGCTAGTTGGCCCATTGCTGATGAGTCGCTGATTGTCGCCGGGCTCAACGACCGAGTGAACCTAGCGCGCAGGGTCACCGAACTTGGTCGCGCCGCTCGCGCAGAAGCCAAGGTTCGCACTCGTCAGCCGCTGCGACGTGCCCTAATCGGTTCGGCTCAACATGAACTGCTCGGTGAGCACTTGCGCGCTCAAGTTTG
>JAPXRA010000126.1:0-5950 GCA_033813795.1 Aeromicrobium sp.
CGAAGCCAGAGCCCGTTGCCCCAATGCAGCCTTTTTGGCCGGCCGCTTCCGGGCCTATCGTGCAGCCTCCGAAACAGTGATGGCGTGCTTGCGCGAACTCTCCGAGAAGGTCGAACCGCTCTCGCTCGATGAGGCGTTCGTGGACTTAGAACATGTCATCGACGAATCGACCACCACTTCGGAAGTGACTGACTTGGTCGAGCGCCTGCGCGCCGAGGTGGAGCGCCAAACGGGCGGATTGACCTGCTCGGTGGGTTTGGCGTCGTCGAAGTTCATGGCGAAAGTGGCCAGCGAACTGAACAAACCGAACGGCTTTTTCATTGTCACCCCAGGCACTGAGATGGACGTGCTCGGCCCGCTCGGCGTCGATGCGATCGTGGGGGTCGGGCCAGCGACTCGGACCAAACTCGAGCATGTAGGCATCACCAAAGTCCACCACGTGTGGTCCCGAACCGAAGCCGAACTCGTTGACCTGATTGGCACTTCGGCAGGTGCTTCGCTCTATCGCTTGTCACGCGGAATCGACCCACGCCGGGTTGACCCGCATCGTGAAGCCAAGTCGGTGAGCGTCGAGGACACCTTCGAGCGCGATCTGACCGACCGCGGGCAACTCACTTCTTTGGTCGATTCGATGGCGCGAAAGGTCGCCCGCCGACTGCGCGCGAGTGGGCAATCTGGTCGAACTGTGACCGTCAAAATTCGCTATCGGGACTTCTCGACGCTGACCCGCTCGACCACCATTGCGGCGCCGACCGACCAGCCGAAAGTGGTCAGCGATCTGGCCCGCGCACTGCTTGACCGGCTCGATGTCAGCGGTGGGGTCCGACTGCTCGGCGTGGGCGTGAGCGGTCTTGCCGACTGGGTGCAAGAGGATCTGTTCTTCGAAGAATCAGCAGCCGAACCAGAACCCGAACTGGCCAACTTGGCGCCAGCAGAAAACGGCGAGCGCAAGTGGGCGCCGGGGGCGGACGTGCATCACGCCCAGTTCGGCGACGGCTGGGTTTGGGGCAGCGGGATGGGGATTGTCACGGTCCGGTTTGAAACCGCCGACAGCCCCACCGGGCCAATCGTCAGCCTCGCCGTCGACGACCCCGAACTCACCGCCGAACATGGGCTGTCGGCCGCTGACGATACGGTCACCTCATGACGGAATTGGTCCCGGTCCCCCACGCAGCCAAGCGGCCGAAATCGCGCAGCCACCACGGCGATGAGTTCGTCGACCACTACGAGTGGCTTCGCGACCGCGACAGCGAAGACACCATCGCCTATTTGGAGGCCGAAAACGCTTGGGCCGAGGCGTGCACCGCCGATCTGGCGGGCCTTCGCGAACAGATTTTCAACGAGATCAAAGACCGAACCCTCGAAACTGACATGTCGGTCCCGATGCGCCACGACCGCTGGTGGTACTACTCGCGCACGGTCGAGGGATCGCAATACTCGCTGCGCTGCCGAGTGCCGCTGACCGACCCAGACGACTGGGAACCTCCGGTGATCGAGGCCGATTCCTACCCACCTAACGAAGAAATTCTGCTTGACTCCAACGCTGAGGCCGAAGGCTTCGACTTTTTCTCCCTCGGCGCGTTCAGCCTGTCCGACGACGGTGACCTGCTGGCGTGGTCAACCGACACCACCGGCGATGAGCGCTACACCATCTGCGTGCGGCGCCTTTCCACCGGCGAGCAACTCCCCGACAAGATCACCGGCGCCGGTCACGGCGCGACTTGGTCGGCCGACGGTCGGTACTTGTTCTACGTCACCGTCGACGACGCGTGGCGCCCAAATCAAGTCTGGCGCCACGAACTGGGCACCACCGGCGAGGACGTGCTGGTTTTCGAGGAGCCAGACGAACGCTACTTCGTCGGCGTCGGGCGCACCAGTTCAGAGAAATTCCTCGTGCTGGCCGTCGGTTCGAAGATCACCAGCGAAATGCGTTTGCTCGACGCGATGGATCCAACCGGCGAGTTCTGTGCCGTTTGGCCGCGGCGAGAAGGGGTGGAGTATTCGGCCGAGCATTTTGTATTGGACGGCCGCGACAAACTCGCGATTTTGCACAATGACGGCGCCGAGAACTTCGAACTCGTGATCGCCGATTTGGCCGAGCCGACGACCTGCGAGGTGTTGATCGCACACTCGCCAGAAGTTCGCCTTGAAGGCGTAGATGCGTTCAAGAACAATCTCGTGCTTTCCTACCGCCGCGACGCCATGACCCGGATCGCACTGCTTGACCTTGGCGAGGGCACGATCGGCGAGCCGAACGAAATCGAGTTTGATTCAGAGTTGTTCACCTGCGGCCTTGGCGGCACCGCCGAATGGGACCCGAAGTACCTGCGCATTGGCTACACCTCGTACACCGAGCCGGCCTCGATTTGGGATCTGGATCTGACCACCGGCGAACGCAAACTGCGGCGCCAAGCTCCCGTGCTCGGCGATTTCGACCAGGCCAACTACGAGCAACGCCTGGTTTGGGTCACCGCCGAAGACGGCGCGAAAATCCCGCTGTCGATCGTGTATCGCGTCGGCACGAAGCTTGACGGCACGTCCCCTGGCTGGATCTATGGCTATGGCTCCTACGAGGCGAGCATGGACCCGGGGTTCTCAATCGCTCGGCTCAGCCTGTTGGATCGCGGCTTTGTGGTGGCTTTCGCCCACATCCGCGGCGGCGGCGAACTGGGTCGGGGCTGGTACGAAAACGGCAAACTCTTGTCGAAGAAAAACACTTTCACCGATTTCATCGCCTGCGCTCACTACCTGGCCGAACAGAAATGGACCAGCGCCGAGCGGCTAGTGGCCGAGGGTGGCAGCGCCGGCGGGCTGCTGATGGGCGCGATTGCCAACCTAGCGCCCGAGGCGTTTGCCGGGATTTTTGCCGATGTGCCGTTCGTCGACCCGCTGACCACGATCTTGGATCCATCACTTCCGCTGACCGTGATCGAGTGGGACGAATGGGGCAACCCCTTGGCCGAGGCGTCGGTGTATGACTACATGAAGTCCTACTCCCCCTACGAAAACGTGGCCGAGCGGCCGTACCCGAAGATTCTGGCTGCGACCTCCCTCAACGACACCCGGGTCCACTACGTCGAACCGGCCAAATGGGTAGCGCGCCTACGCGAGGTCACCAGTGACCAAACCAGGGTGCTATTGCGCACCGAAATGGTTGCCGGGCACGGCGGAGTCAGCGGTCGTTACGCCGCCTGGCGACAACGGGCCTGGGAGTTGGCCTGGATCATCGATTGTGCGACAAACCCAAGAATGTCCTGAGAACGGAATCTCAACCGGTCGGTGAACGTTGAACCTTGTGAAGCCACCTTCAGGAGGAATCATTGTGAACGACCGTGAGTTTGAGGGCAAAGACAGTGTTGGCATGTATCTGTCTGAAATTGCGCGCACCCCGTTGCTGGACGCCGCCCGAGAAGTCGAACTAAGCCGCACCATCGAAGCGGGGATGTACGCTCGCCATCTGCTGGAAGCCGGCCGCATCGGCCGCGCCAAGGGCGGAGCACCTAAGCGAGCCACCCGTGAAGAACTGCAGTGGATCGCCGACGAAGGCGACCGCGCATTGAACGAATTCATTCAGGCCAACTTGCGTCTGGTCGTTTCGATTGCCCGCAAGTACGGCCGCTCCCAGATGCCGATGCTCGACTTGATCCAAGAGGGCAACACCGGCCTGATCCGGGCGGTCGAGAAGTTCGACTACACCAAGGGCTTCAAGTTCTCCACCTACGCAACTTGGTGGGTTCGCCAAGCGATCACTCGCGGCGTCGCCCAACAGGCGCGCGTCGTGCGTCTGCCAGTGCACGTAGTCGAAGAGCTAAACCAGGTTTCAGGTGCACGGCGAAACCTTGAACGCCAACTCGGCTACGACCCGGACCCGGCCGAGATCGCCGCCGAACTGGCGATGGACGTCGACCGTGTGATCGACCTTTTGTCGTGGGGACGCGACCATGTCAGTTTGGACGCGCCGATCGACGACGAAGGCGACACCAGCCTCGGCGACCTGATCGCCCGCGACAGCACCCCTGGCCCCGACCTTGCGGTGCTCGATCACGCGGCCCGCGAACAACTAATTGAGTTGATCGACTCGCTCGATGAGCGCGAAGCCGACATCGTCAAGGCCCGTTACGGCTTGCTAGATGGCCGCCAACAGAAGCTCTCCGACATCGGAAAGCGGCACGGCATTTCGGCCGAGCGAGTGCGCCAAGTTGAACGTCAAGCGCTGGCGAAACTGCGTGAGATAGCAGATCCGGAACTAGCTGCCTGAAAGTTACCGAACGCCCTGTGGGCTCAGTTCGACTTCGTGTTGAGTTGAGCCCACAGGGCGTCAACTTTTTCTCTGAGTTCTGCAAGCGTGCCGGTGTTTTCCAGCACCACGTCGGCGGCGGCTAGGCGATCTTCTCGCGCAATCTGCGCACCGATGCGAGCCAGGGCGTCGGCCTCGGTCATCGCCCGGTCTTGGACCATCCGCGCCACCTGTTGCTCTTGCGGGGTGTCAACCACGACGACCACATCGCAGGCAGCGGCCGCGTTCATTTCGACCAGCAGCGGATTGTCGTGCACGACGATCGATCCTGGAGCGGCCGCGTCCTGAAGTTCACTCGCAGCGGCAATGATCGCCGGATGCGTGATTGCCTCTAGCTCACGGAGTTTCTCGTGATCGGCGAACACGATCGCACCAAGGGCCGGCCGATTGAGCGCACCGTTTTCATCGAGCACTTCAGCGCCGAACCGAGCCGCGATCTGCGCCAGGCCGGTGCTGCCTGGCTCCACGACTTGCCGAGCGAGTTGGTCGTAGTCGATCACGAATGCGCCCAGTTCTCGCAATCGCTCGCTGACGGTGCTCTTGCCCGAGGCAATTCCACCGGTGAGCCCCACCTTGAGCATCAGTTGCTGCCCGCCGAGCCATAGGTGGTGACGTGCACGTGGTCGTAGTGGTTCGCCGTGGCGCTGCCGCGGTCAGTCATGGGGCGCCAGCCTTCACCGGCGCGCTGCACCGTCCAGATCTTCTGTTCGTAGATCAAATAACTGATTCCGAGTCGCTGCCGGTTATCTTGAAGGAACTGCGCGACCTGGCGTCCCAACTCGCCGCTGACCATGATGTCGAGGGCTTGGCCGCTGGCGTGTTCGCCGCTGCCGGAGGTGCCGCCGTAGCTGGTGATCTGACTGAACTTGGCGCAGACCGCCCGGTAGACCCGGACCGTGTCGGGCGCCAGTCCGGCTTCGACTCCCGAGCCGAGCCGGCAGGGTGCGCCAGAAACGGTCACGCTCTTCTTCTTCGGCTTGGGCGCCGAACGGCCCAAATGCTGCGTTGAAACCCAACGCGGAAGGTCGTTGTGGATGATCTGGGTCCAGCCGTCGCGCACGGCACCGGTTATCTGGACCTTCTTGCCCTTGGCGACCGTGGCCAGAACTGGCGACTTCGCCGAGGCATCGGCTCGCACTTGCAGCGACCGTTTCGCAAAGCGGGTGCCTTCTACCTTCGCCTCGGCCTTGACCGCAGACGAAAGTGGTGCGCGTTCTGAACTGCTGCGACTCGTCCGGGTCACTTGGCCACCGTCGAGCGAAGCGGTGATGATGTCGGCCTGGGAGTCGGCGACGACGGACGGTTTGTCCTGAGGGCCTGTTGGCGTACTAAGTGCCGCAAATCCGGCCACGCTCAAGGTTGCAGCCCCGGCGAAAACTACCGCGTGCTTCTTCGCGCGCACGTGCCAAGGTTCGCGGGCAACCACCTTGCGACGGTGTCCTGGCTTGCGTTCTTGAGTCATAGATTCAGGCCGGGGTCGGGGGTAGGCCAAAGTCGAGTCAACCATACTGTCGGAGGCGACACGCGCACGACTGTCCGAAAGCGGTGAGAGGAAGTGACCAATGTCACACAACGGCAATCAGCCGCTGACGTACACGGCTAAATTTGTCCGCGGCCAGGCCGAACAGTTCGCTGCCGGTTTGACCAAAGCCG
>JAPXRA010000127.1:0-5932 GCA_033813795.1 Aeromicrobium sp.
GGCGTGCAAGTTGCTGTGCATCAGCTCGGCGCCCTTGGGCTGACCGGTCGTGCCGGAGGTGTACAAGATGACCGCGGTGTCATCGTCGGCGCGCTCGACGGTTTCAAAGGTCGGCGGTTGCTCGGCCACTAGTGGGCCGTAGAACTCAGGCGCTTCGATCGGCTTGGGGGCGGCCGAGTCGAGTTTGATCAAGAAGAAGTCGGTGCAGCCGTCGACCTGGTTGAACCCGGCCCAGGCGCGGTCGCCGATTGGTAGGTCGGGGGTGCCTTCAAAGGCGATGAACGCCTTGGCATCCGAATCGTCCAAGTGGTAGGCGATCTCGCGTTCGCTCAGCAGCACGTTCAACGGAACCACCGTGGCGCCGGCCTTCAAAATTCCGAAATAGGCGATGGTGAAGTAGGGCAAGTTCGGGATCGAGATAGCCACCTTGTCGCCCGGGGCGATTCCGCGCGAAACCAGCAGGTTCGCCACCTGATTGGCCGCACCGTTGAGTTGGGCGTAATTCAGCCGAGTGTCGCCAAAAACGATAGCGGTGCGCTCGGGGTACTTCGCGGTGGTGTCGTCAAGGATGGCGGCCAGATTCGTCACGGTGTCTCCTGCAAGGGTTAGGTGTGAGCCGGGTTACATTGCTCACTCTAACCAGCAGGCGGTCGTCACCAACTTTGGCCGGTGAGCCGTTCGTACGCCTCGATGTAGCGCGCGCGGGTTTTTTCAACGATCTCGGCTGGCAACCGTGGGGGTGGGGTGTCGCTCTTGCGGTCCCAACCGGACTCGGTCGAGGTGAGCCAGTCGCGGACAAATTGTTTGTCATAACTTGGCTGGGACTGGCCGGGTGCGTACTGGTCAGCCGGCCAGAACCTGGACGAGTCTGGGGTCAACACTTCGTCTGCCAACACGATCGTGCCGTCAGGGCGAGAGCCAAACTCAAGTTTCGTGTCGGCCAAAATGATGCCACGTTCGCGGGCGATCTGTTCGGCGCGTGAGTAGACGGCCATCGTGAGTTCGCGCAAGCGTTCGGCGGTTTCGCCGCCGACGGTCTCGATCACGGCGTCAAACGAAACGTTTTCGTCATGCTCACCGATTTCGGCCTTAGACGCCGGGGTGAAGATCGGCTCGGCTAGGCGCGACCCGTCAACGAGGCCGTCGGGTAGAACCACGCCACAAACCGCGCCGGTTTCGTTGTAGTCGATCAGGCCTGAACCGGTCAGGTAGCCGCGGGCGACGCATTCGACCGCGAACATGTCGAGCCGCTCGACGATCAAGGCGCGCCCGGCAACTTCGGCCGGCACGTCTTGGCTGATCACGTGGTTGGGCACCAAGTCGGCCAACTGGTCGAACCACCAAAGGCTCATCCGGGTCAAGATTTCGCCCTTGTCGGGGATTCCCGGCTCCAAAATGAAGTCGTAGGCGCTGATCCGGTCTGACGCGACCATCAACAGGTGGTCACCGTAGGTGTACAGGTCTCGGACCTTGCCCGAATGTAGGTGTGTGGCTCCAGCGATCTCCAGCGGCATGGGATCAGGCTAGTGGGCCGGACTAGAGGATGTCGCCGGGGCTGTAACTGGCCGCTTCGGGATGAAGTGCCGCAACTGCCTCGATCTGGCCGACCAGGGCAGCTACCTGGGAGGTGGCCGCGCCGGTGAACGCCAGCGGCTGCGCCACCAAGGCGGCCAAGTCTTCGGTGGTCAGGCCGAGCCGCTCATCGGCGGCGAGGCGAGCAAACAGATCGTTGTCGGCGCTTCCTTGTTCGCGCATCTGCAGTGCAACGGCGACCGCATGTTCCTTGATCACTTCGTGGGCCACCTCGCGGCCAACACCGTGACGCACCGCAGCCATCAGCACCTTCGTGGTGGCCAGGAACGGCAAGTAACGGTCGAGTTCACGCTGGATTACCGCAGGGAACACGCCGAACTCGTCGAGCACGGTCAAGAACGTCTCGAACAGGCCATCAGCGGCGTAGAAAGCATCGGGTAGGGCCACTCGGCGCACCACCGAACATGAGACGTCGCCTTCGTTCCACTGATCGCCAGACAGCTCGCCGACCATCGAGGCGTAGCCGCGCAGCACGACCGCTAGACCGTTGACGCGTTCACAGGAACGAGTGTTCATCTTGTGCGGCATCGCACTTGAGCCGACTTGACCGGCCTTGAACCCTTCGGTGACCAATTCATTTCCGGCCATTAGCCGGATCGTGATTGCCAAGCTTGACGGGGCGGCAACCAGTTGGACCAAGCTGCTGACCGCGTCGTAGTCCAGCGAGCGCGGATAGACCTGACCGACGCTGGTGAAAGTGCGCTCAAAGCCCAGGTGGGCGGCCACGCGTTGCTCGAGTTCGGCCAGTTTGGCTTCGTCGCCGCCGAGTAGGTCGAGCATGTCTTGACCGGTGCCGACCGGGCCCTTGATGCCGCGGATTTGGTAGCGAGCGATTAGTTCACTCACCCGTTCAATGCCAACGAGTAGTTCGTCGGCGGCGGTTGCGAACCGTTTGCCGAGCGTGGTGGCTTGAGCGGCCACATTGTGACTGCGGCCGGCCATCACCAGTTCGGCGTTCTCGGCCGCCAACCGGCCAAGGCGCACCAGTGCGGCCACGGCGCGGTCACGCACCAGAATCAGCGAGGCGCGTACCTGTAGTTGCTCAACGTTCTCCGTGAGGTCGCGCGAGGTCATGCCCTTGTGGATGTGTTCGGTGCCGGCCAGATCGGCGAACTCTTCGATGCGAGCCTTGACGTCGTGGCGAGTGATTCGTTCACGGGCCGCGATCGACGCCAAATCGACTCGATCGACAACGGCCTCATAGGCGTCGATCACGCCGTCGGGGGTGTCAATGCCGAGGTCGCGTTGGGCCTTCAACACCGCGATCCACAAGTGCCGCTCGAGCACGATCTTGTGCTCTGGCGACCAGATCTTGGCAAGGTCGGCGGAGGCATAACGAGTTGCGAGAACGTTCGGTGTGGTCACCTAGCCATTGTCGCAGTAGCCGGCCGGGGGCCTACAACTGCGGCAGATTCAAGGCGATGTCCGTGCGGTAGTGGCCGCCACGAATCTTGATCAGTTCGACAGCGGCATAGGCGCGCTGGCGTGCCTGAGCTAGGTCTTCGCCGCTGGCAGTGACCGAAAGTACCCGCCCGCCGGCGGTAACGAGATTGCCGCCTGCGTCCAACGCGGTACCCGCATGAATCACGTCGACGCCCTCGAGCGCGTTCGCTTCGGCCACGCCGGTGATGACGTCACCCTTGACCGGGTCGGCCGGGTAGTTTTCGGCCGAGATCACCACGGTGATTGCTGCGCCCGATCGCCACTGGGGCAGCCCGACTTCGCCGAGGGTTCCGGTGGCGGCGCCGTAGAGCAACGCCGACAGGGGAGTTTTGAGCAGCGCCATGAGCGCCTGAGTTTCGGGGTCGCCGAACCGGGCGTTGAACTCCACCACTCTGGTGCCGCGACTGGTCAGCGCTAAACCGGCGTACAACAAACCTTGGAACGGCGTGCCGCGGGCGGCCATTTCTTTGACCGTCGGCACCAGCACGCGCCGCGACACGTCGACCACCAAGTCTTCGGGCGCCCAGTCCAGCGGCGTGTAGGCACCCATGCCGCCGGTGTTCGGGCCTTCATCGAAGTCGTAGGCACGTTTGAAGTCTTGGGCCGGCTGCAGCGGCAAAACGGTGGAACCGTCGGTGATGGCAAACAGCGAAACCTCTGGCCCGTCAAGGAATTCTTCGATTACTACCCGGTCGCAACTAGCGGCATGGGCAACAGCCTCGTCGCGATCTTCGGTGACTACGACGCCTTTGCCGGCGGCGAGGGCGTCGTCCTTGACGACGTAGGGCGGGCCGAACGCGTCGAGCGCGTCGGCGACCTGCTCTGCGGTTTCACATACTCGAGCCATGGCGGTGGGCACATCGGCCGCGGCCATCACCTGCTTGGCGAACGCCTTGGAACCTTCGAGTTGAGCGGCCTCGGCAGTCGGGCCAAAACAAGCGATGCCGGCTTTACGCACTGCATCGGCCACGCCGGCCACCAGTGGCGCCTCCGGGCCGACCACAACCAGGTCTGCACCGAGAGATTGCGCGAGTTCGGCAACGGCTTGGCCGTCGAGCGGATCGACCGGATGCAAAGTCGCGATTTCGCCGATGCCCGGGTTACCCGGTGCGGCGTGCACTTCGGTTACTTGCGGGTCGCGCGAGAGCGCTAGGGACAAAGCGTGTTCGCGGCCGCCTGTGCCGATGACGAGAACCTTCACCCGTCGAGGGTATCGGTGTGTCAGAGCAGGTCGTGCAGCACGACCGTCTCTTCGCGGTCCGGGCCGACACCGATGGCGCTGATCCGTGAACCGCTCATCGCCTCGATCTCGCGTACATAGGACTGCGCGTTCGCCGGCAGGTCGCCGAACTCGCGCGCACCGCTGATGTCCTCGGTCCAGCCGGGGAAGTATTCATAGATCGGCTTGGCGTGGTGGAAGTCAGTTTGAGTCATTGGGACCTCGTCGACGCGTTCACCGTCCACGTCGTAGGCCACACACACCGGAATCTGTTCGAACCCGGTGAGCACGTCCAGTTTGGTCATCACGAAGTCGGTCACTCCGTTGATTCGCGCGGCGTAACGAGCGATTGGGGCGTCGTACCAGCCACAGCGCCGCGGCCGACCGGTAGTAGTGCCGAATTCGCCACCGTTGGAGCGCAAAGTTTCGCCGTCGGCGTCGAACAGTTCGGTTGGGAACGGGCCTTCGCCCACCCGGGTGGCGTAGGCCTTGACGATGCCGATGACTCTTGAAATGTCGGTGGGGGCGATACCCGAGCCAGTGCAGGCGCCGCCGGTGGTGGCCGAGGAACTGGTCACAAACGGGTAGGTGCCGTGGTCAACGTCTAGCAATGTGGCTTGGCCCGCCTCTAGCAGCACGGTTTTGTCTGCCTTGAGCGCTTCATGCAACACCAGCGAGGAGTCGGCGACCATCGGGTGGAGCCGCTCGGCGTGCGAAAGCAACTGCTCGACAATTTCGTCGACCTCAACGGCACGGCGGTTGTAGATCTTGGTGAGGATCTGGTTCTTCAGTTCGAGAGCGCCTTCGACCTTGGCGCGCAAGATCTTCTCGTCGAACGTGTCTTGAATGCGGATGCCGAGTCGGTTCATCTTGTCGGCGTAGGTCGGGCCGATACCGCGGCCGGTGGTGCCGATCTTGCGGCTGCCGAGGAAGCGCTCGTTGACCTTGTCCAGGGTGCGGTTGTAGTCGGCGATCACGTGCGCGTTAGCGCTGACGATCAGCTTCGAGGTGTCAATCCCGCGTTCGTTTAGTGCGTCGATCTCTTGGAACAACACGTCCAAGTCGATCACGACGCCGTTGCCGATCACCGGCACACAGCCGGGGGTGAGGATGCCGCTCGGCAGCAGGTGGAGGGCGTACTTTTCGTCACCGATGACGACCGTGTGGCCGGCGTTGTTGCCGCCGTTGAACTTCACGACGTAGTCGACGCGGCTGCCTAGGAGGTCAGTTGCCTTGCCTTTGCCCTCGTCTCCCCATTGGGCACCGACGATCACGACTGCGGGCATTTGCTGCCACCCCTTAACCAAACGGAAAGCCCGCAAGCGGGCTCTTACCCGCCAATCCTACCTGCGAACCCCCCTTGCAGGTGTGGTCAATGGTCACAGCAGCGGCATTTGTTGGCGGTCCGTGGTCGGGTTAGCCAACTAGGACTTCGTATGCTTCGCGGCTTGACTCGCGCAAGAACTCCCGGCAGCGGTGGGCTTCTTCAACGTCGCCAAGGCGTTCGCTGGCGGTGGCTAACGCGGCCAAAGACCGCAAAAATCCTCGGTTCGGTTCGTGCGCCCACGGCACCGGGCCGTGCCCGCGCCAAGCGTTTCGGCGCAGGGCGTCCAGCGAGCGGTGGTAGGCGGTACGCGCGAAGGCGTAGCCTTCAATGTCGCTGCCCTCGGCCAGTGC
>JAPXRA010000128.1:0-5924 GCA_033813795.1 Aeromicrobium sp.
AGGTTTCCGGAGCGCCGGTGGGTCTAGTCCCAGGTGAGCGGTCTTGGTGGGACCTAGCGCACCGCCCGAGGCGGGAACCGTGGAGGGGGGATGGTCGTCGGTGGGTCTGGTCCCAGGTTTCCGGAGCGCCGGTGGGTCTAGTCCCAGGTGAGCGGTCTTGGTGGGACCTGAGGCACCGCCCGAGGCGGGAACCGTGGAGCGGGGCTGGCCGTCGGTGTGTCTGGTCCCAGGTTTCCGGAGCGCCGGTGGGTCTGGTCCCAGGCGTGCGGTCTTGGTGGGACCTGAGGCACCGCCCACGGTGGGACCTAGCGCACCGCCCACGGTGGGAACCAAAAAGCGCGCCCGGCAGGATTCGAACCTGCGACCTAGAGATTAGAAGGCTCTTGCTCTATCCAACTGAGCTACGGGCGCCCGGCGTAAGCCTAACGCCCGCAGAACACAACCCACCGGGCCAGGGCCGCGGCGATCACGGGCGCAGTTAGTCGAACCGTGGGACCTCGACACTAGGCTGTGCTGCGTGACTTCGCCTTTGCCGCCGCTGGTGGACCCGTACCGCCAACGCGGCCGCAAACTGCTGGTGGTGCTGGTTTGGTGCGCTGCCGCCGTCGGCTTGGGCGGGGTAGTTTTCCTCGCCTCGACGAGCGGCTCACTCGCTGGCGCCTCAATGGCGCTGATCTACGCGCTAATTCCGTTGCCGATGCTGCTGTTTACCTACTGGTGGCTAGATCGAGTCGAGCCCGAACCCTTCCGCTACCTCGCCGCTGCCTTCACCTGGGGCGCTGTAGTCGCGGTCGCGATCGCCCTGCCGTTAGAAATCGGCATGGCCAAACTTGGCATGAGCGACAACTGGCTGATGGCCTTTGGGGCGCCAGTGGCCGAAGAGTTTGCCAAGGGTTTGTTCCTGCTGCTGACCATGATCAGGCTTCGCCGAGTGATCGATGGGGTCCTCGATGGGCTGATCGTCTCGGGTCTGGTCGCGGTCGGGTTCGCCGCCACCGAAAACGTCGGATACTACGCCGCCAGTTACCTCGGTTTCGATGAAGAGATTCCGCTTTCTGGTGCCCAAATGGCCACGGCCACCTTCGTGGTGCGTGGCTTGTTTAGTCCGTTCGCCCATCCACTGTTTACAGCCGCGGTTGGAGTCGCGATCGGCATTGCCGCCAGCACGAAATCGAGCCGGCGGCGCAAAGCAATTATCGCCGCCGGCTTCCTAGCCAGTATTGGTTTGCACGCCCTATGGAACGGCTCACTTTTGGTTGGCGAAGGACTCGGCTTCCTGCTGGCATACGTCGTGCTCGGTGGGCTGTTGGTTGCGGCAGGAATTTTGGCGATTGTGCTTCGGGTGCGCCAGTTCGAAATCTTGACCACTTCGCTGACTCACGTGGCCGGCCGGGGCTGGCTGCATCCGGCCGAAGTGCCGTGGCTGGTTCGGTTCAACCGACGACGCCAGTGTCGCGACTACGCCAAACTCCACGGTCCGACCGCGGCCGAGGCGGTAAAGCGGTATCAAATGCTCGCCACCGAGATGGCATTTGTCCACGATGCGGTGATGACTGGCCGGGCAAAACCAAACGGCGTCGCCCAGACCTATGCGCTGCTAGACCAGATGTGGCTGCTGCGCCCGCACCTGCGATTCCCACCGGCGCTGCCGCCGGGAGTGCGCTGAAACGGAACAACAATCCGCGCTGGTTGTGAGCCAAGCGGTGCTCGCCGGTACGATTGCGCCCATGGATTATCGCGTCAAGGACCTTTCACTGGCTGACTACGGCCGCAAAGAAATCGAGCTCGCTGAGCACGAGATGCCCGGCCTGATGGCAATGCGTGAACGTTACGGCGCTTCCAAGCCGTTGGCGGGCGCTCGAATCGCCGGCTCGCTGCACATGACGATCCAGACCGCAGTCCTGATCGAGACGTTGACTGCGCTTGGCGCCGACGTCCGCTGGGCTACCTGCAACATCTTCTCCACCCAAGACCACGCGGCCGCCGCGGTTGTCGTCGGTGTCGATGGCACCGCCGATAACCCGCAAGGGACGCCAGTGTTCGCGTGGAAGGGCGAAACCCTCGCCGAGTACTGGGACGAGGCGGAGAAGGTGTTCGACTTCGCCGAAGGCGGCCCGAACGTGTTGCTCGACGACGGCGGCGACATCACTTTGCTGCTACACAAGGGCGTCGAGTACGAAAAGTCTGGCGTTGTGCCACCACAGGACTCCACCGACAACGAAGAGTTCAAGGAAGTCTTGCGAGTTCTGGACCGCTCGCTCAAGGCAGACCCCCAGCGATGGACGAACATCGCCAAGGGCGTGCGTGGCGTCTCTGAAGAAACCACCACCGGTGTGCTTCGTCTTTACGAACGCTTCAAGGACGGATCGCTGCTGTTCCCGGCGATCAACGTCAACGACTCGGTCACCAAGAGCAAGTTCGACAACAAGTACGGCTGCCGCCACTCGCTGATCGACGGCATCAACCGCGCCACCGACGTGATGATCGGCGGCAAGGTCGCGGTCGTTTGCGGCTACGGCGATGTCGGCAAGGGCTCGGCCGAATCCCTGCGTGGCCAAGGTGCCCGGGTGATCGTTACCGAAATCGATCCGATCTGCGCACTGCAGGCGGCGATGGACGGCTACGAAGTCAAGCGCCTCGACTCGGTGGTGGAGTACGCAGACATCTTCGTCACCACCACCGGCAACTTCGACATCATTCGGGCCGACCACTTCGAGAAGATGAAGAACCAGGCCATCGTCGGCAACATTGGCCACTTCGATAACGAAATCAACATGGCCGGTCTGGCCAAGATCCCCGGCATCGTCAAGGACGAGATCAAGCCGCAGGTTCACCAGTGGATCTTCCCCGACGGCAAGAAGATCATCGTGCTCTCCGAAGGCCGCCTGCTTAACTTGGGCAACGCCACCGGCCACCCGTCGTTCGTGATGAGCAACTCGTTCACCAACCAGGTGCTCGCCCAGATCGAGCTTTACTCCAAGGCCGATCAGTACGAACTCGGCGTTCATGTGCTGCCCAAGATCCTCGACGAGGAAGTTGCCCGGTTGCACTTGGACGCGCTCGGGGTCGAATTGACCGAGTTGACCAAGGAACAAGCCGACTACTTGGGCGTTGACGTCGCTGGCCCGTACAAGTCGGACCACTACCGCTACTGAGCATGTCTAATCGCCGCCCCAAGCACGATCGCGTGCTCGTCGTTGACGATGACGCCGCGCTGGCCGAAATGCTCGCGATCGTGCTTGAGGCCGAAGATTTACGCACCCGAATCTGTCGAACCGGCAGTGAAGTCATGGCCGCGTTCGAGGATTTTCGCCCCGATGTGATCTTGCTAGACCGGATGCTGCCTGGCCTTGACGGCATGGAAGTTTGCCGTCAAATCCGAGAAGTTTCTGGTGTTCCGATCATCATGTTGACCGCCAAGGGCGACACCGCGGACATTGTCGATGGCCTGGAAGCAGGCGCGGACGACTACATCACTAAGCCGTTTCGAAACAGTGAACTGGTCGCGCGGGTGCGGGCCCGCTTGCGGCGCACCGACCCGCTCGCGAGCCGGATCGACTTTGGTGAGATCGTGCTCGACCCGCAGGCGCACAGCGTCACCCGTGAAGGCAAACCGGTGCAGTTGACCCCGCTTGAGTTCGACCTGCTCGCTTGCCTGATCTCGGCTCCGGAACAGGTGTTCAGCCGCGAGTTGTTGCTGCAGAAGGTCTGGGGCTATCACCACCCCGGCGACACCAAACTGGTGAACGTTCACATGACCCGCCTGCGGCAAAAGATCGACGATGACGCCGAGGCGCCACGGATCATCCGCACCGTGCGCGGCGTGGGCTACCAAGCGATCGCACCGGCCAGCTCCTGATGCGTGCCCTTATCGGGCTGTGGCGCCGCTCCTTGCGAACCCGAGTGGTGGCGACCACGGTGCTCTTGAGCACGGTCGTCATCTTGATCGTCGGTTGGGCGTTGCTGCGCGATGTGGCCGATGGATTGGCGCAAAACCGCCGCGAGGTTGCCATCGCCGAAGCCAAAGCAGGGTTCGAGCAGGCCCAAACGCAACTAGACGCGGCCCTCGACAATGAGCCGACCCTGCAGTCCCAAGCGCTTACCGGGTTTGTCGACTCGATGGCGGCCACCCGAGGTGAAGGACGCACCTACGAACTGGTGCTTCACGGACCGCTCGGCACCGATGGGATCGCACCGGTTCGGTCTTCGGGCAATTTGGATCTGGCCGATGTTGATCCACAAATCGTCGCGTCGGTTGCCACCGAACCGGGGGTTTACTGGACGTATTCCAGCCTGTCAGCAACCGGCAGATCCGAGCGCACCCCAGTGGTGACGGTTGGCAGCCGCGTGACCGACGCGGCCTCCAGCGAGCGTTATGGGCTCTACTACGTGTTTTCGATGGCCGAGCAACAAGAGACGCTCGACCTAGTGCGCAATGCGCTGCTTTCTGGCGGCGCAGTTTTGCTGGTGATGGTCGGCTTGGTGGCATGGCTGGTCGCTCGGCAAGTAGTTGACCCGCTGCGGTTGGCGCGCCGGATCGCCGAACGATTCGCCGCGGGCAACCTCGAACAACGGATGCACGTCAAAGGCGAAGACGATATCGCCCGCCTGAGCACTTCGTTCAATCAAATGGCCGAGAGTCTGCAAAACCAGATCCGCCGACTCGAGAACCTGTCGATGCTGCAGCAGCGGTTCGTTTCTGATGTGTCCCACGAACTGCGAACGCCGCTAACGACGGTTCAAATGGCCAGCCAAGTCTTGTTGGATGCCCGGGGAGATTTCGACCCGGCGACCTCGCGGGCGGCCGAATTGCTGAACACCGAACTTGGCCGGTTCGAGGCGCTGCTTTCGGACCTGCTCGACCTCAGCCGCTTCGACGCTGGTGCGGCCACGCTTGAACTTGATCTAGTCGACCTCGCCGAGGTTGCCAAGTCGGCGGCGAATAACGAGCTGCTCGTTCGGGCCAGAATCGCTGCGACCGCCATCGGCGTGGGTGTTCCGGCGGTAGTGGATGCCGACATCCGCCGAGTTGACCGGATGGTTCGGAACCTGATCGCCAACGCAGCTCGCTACAGCAAATCGGCTGTGCTTGAGGTCGAGGTCACCCAGACTTCGGACCGGGTTTCGTTCGCAGTTCGAGACCGCGGGGTCGGGATGAGCGCCGAAGAAGTTCGCCGCGTGTTCGACCGCTTCTGGCGCGGTGACCCGGCTAGGTCACATGGCGGCACCGGACTTGGTTTGGCGATTGCTCGCGAGGACGCCGCGCTGCACGGCGGTTGTCTGCAGGTTTGGTCCAAGCCGGGCAGCGGGACTGAGTTCATTTTGACGCTGCCGCGTCACCACGGCGATATGGCCAAGGCTCCCGTCGCGGAGTCGGTGTTCGCATGAGTCGGCCGATCAAACTGGCAGCAGCCCTAGTGCTGGCGGCGCTGCTGGCGGGTGCCTGCGCCGCGATCCCGACCTCAGGTTCGGTGGAGCGAGTTTCTGATGACGTCGGCCTTGGCGAAAGCTCAGTGCGCTACAGCCCGGCCGGCCCAACAGACGGAGCAACTAAGGAGCAGGTTCTGCGCGGCTTCTTGGACGCGATGCTCGCCTATCCGGTCAGCTCTCGGGTAGCAGCCCAGTTTTTGACCAAGGAAGCCGCGAAGTCGTGGCGACCGGGTGAGGCGACCACCGTCTACTCTTCGGCCACGCCGGTCGGTGACGGTCGAACTGACGCCATTGAACTCCAGGTCGAGGCCTACCTAGATGAACAGGGACGGCTTTCGGCCGGCACCGGTACCGAACGCCTAGCGATCGACTTCCGCCGAGAGGGCCGACAGTGGCGAATCGCGACGGCCCCGATCGGAGTGCTGGTTAGCGTCAACTGGTTCGAAGACTACGTTCGACCGTTTGAGTTGTACTTCCTAGACGACTCGGGTAGC
>JAPXRA010000129.1:0-5827 GCA_033813795.1 Aeromicrobium sp.
CATCATCGTGATCGACTTCATCGACATGGTGCTAGAGAGCAACCGCGACCTAGTTCTGCGCCGTTTGGTCGAGTGCTTGGGCCGAGACCGTACGCGGCACCAGGTGGCCGAAGTCACCTCATTGGGCCTAGTTCAAATGACGCGCAAACGAATTGGCACCGGCTTGCTCGAGTCGTTTAGCCACGAGTGTGAAGCTTGCAGCGGTCGCGGAGTTGTCATCCAGGACGCCCCGGTAGAGCCCAAGAAGGACGAAGGGCCGCGTCGCGGTCGTCGCGGCGGGCGAAACGGACGCGGCGGCAACAACGAGCAGAAATCTCAGGCCGGGCAGAACCGACAGAATCAGGCCAAGGCAAGCGAACCCAAGGTCGAAGAGCCGAAGGTCGACGAACCCAAGGTCGAAGAGCCCAAGGCAGCCGAGGTGGCTGAAGAAGTGGCCAAGCCGACTGAAGTCATTGAATCGGCGGAACCGCAGGCAGAAAGTGAGGTTGCCGAGCCTGTTCAAGAGGCTTTGCCTATGCTTTCGGAGCCCGTGGTCGAACCCGTTTTGACCGACGATGGGCAGCCCGAGTAGTATTGACCCTCGGTGCGCCTTCGCTGCGCGCCCCTGAAACTCTCTTGACTCAACAGAGTCTGACGTAATGCAGTTCGAAGTGAGGAATCTCGTGGTTTACGCAATCGTGCGCAATGGCGGCGGCCAGGCCAAGGTCGCTGTCGGCGACGTAATCTCCATTGACCTTCTCCAGGCAGCCGAGGGCGATACCGTCCAGCTTCCTGCCGTGATGCTGGTCGATGGTGAAGCCGTTACCGCTGGCGCCGACGTCGCCAAGGTCAAGGTTGAGGCCGAGGTAGTCGGCGGCTTCAAGGGCCCGAAGATCGTCATCCAGAAGTACAAGAACAAGACCGGTTACAAGAAGCGCCAGGGTCACCGTCAGAAGTACACCCAGGTCAAGATCACCGGAATCTCCAAGTAAGGGATACGAGACATGGCACATAAAAAGGGCGCAGCCTCTACTAAGAACGGCCGCGATTCTAATTCCCAACGCCTCGGCGTGAAGCGCTTCGGCGGCCAAGAAGTCAACGCCGGTGAGATCATCGTTCGCCAGCGTGGCACCCACTTCCACCCCGGCACCAACGTCGGCCGTGGTGGCGACGACACCTTGTTCGCCCTCTCCGCTGGTGCGGTTGAGTTCGGCACCAAGCGGGGCCGTCGAGTCGTGAACATCGTTCCGGCTGGTCAGTGACGCGAGAAACTTCCTAACAAAGGGCGGTCCGCAGTATGCGGGCTGCCCTTTGTCTTTTCGGTAAGAGTTCGGTAATTAGGAGCACTAATGGCGATTCCCAGCTTTGTCGATCAAGTGACCTTGCACGTCACCGGCGGCAACGGCGGGCACGGAGTCGCGTCTGTGCACCGAGAGAAGTTCAAGCCACTTGGCGGACCTGACGGCGGCAACGGCGGCCACGGCGGTGACGTGATCTTGCGGGTCGCAGCCGATGTGACCACGCTGATCGACTTTCACCATGAACCCCACCGCAAGGCCACCAACGGCGCACCTGGCGCCGGTTCAAACCGCAACGGCGCTAACGGCGAGGATTTGGTGTTGCGCGTGCCCGACGGCACGGTAGTGCGCGGCGAGGACGGCGAGGTCCTGGCGGACTTGGTCGGTCCTGGCCTCGAACTGGTGATCGCCGCCGGCGGCCGCGGCGGTCTCGGCAACGCCGCCTTGGCGTCCAGTAAGCGCAAAGCACCTGGCTTCGCACTCAAGGGCGAACCCGGCGAAGACCTCACCGTCACGCTCGAACTCAAAGTCGTCGCCGATATCGGTCTGATCGGTTTCCCATCGGCTGGCAAGTCGAGTTTGATCGCGGCCCTGTCGCGCGCGCGGCCAAAGATCGCCGACTACCCCTTCACGACGCTCGTGCCGAACCTTGGCGTGGTGCGCGCTGGCGACACCACCTTCACCGTCGCGGACGTGCCCGGGCTGATCGAAGGCGCGAGCGAAGGCAAGGGCCTGGGGCATGACTTCTTGCGGCACATCGAGCGTTGCGCGGCTTTGGTCCAAGTGATCGACTGTGCCACAGTCGAGCCTGGCCGAGATCCGATCTCGGACTTGGACATCATTGAAAACGAACTTGCCCGCTACGGCGAACTGACCGGCACTGACCTAACTGACCGCCCTCGGTTGGTCGCACTGAACAAGACCGATGTGCCAGACGCGGCCCAAATCGCCGAGTTCGTGATCGATGAACTAACCGAGCGCGGCTACAAGGTGTTTGAAGTTTCCGCGGCCAGCCATGCGGGCTTGAAAGAACTGTCATTCGCGATGGCCGAGATCGTGGCCGCGCGCCGCGCAGCCGAACCGGACAAGGAAGTCACCCGAATCGTCCTGCGCCCCTCGGCGCCATCTGGAGTCGGCCGCGAGTTCTCGATCAGTAAGCACGACGGCCAGTGGCACGTGCGCGGTGAAAAGCCCGCGCGTTGGGTGCGCCAGACCGACTTCAGCAACGACGAGGCAGTCGGCTTCTTGGCCGACCGACTCAACCGGCTGGGCGTGGAGGACGAACTACTCAAACTCGGTGCCGAAGCTGGCGACGACGTGGTGATCGGTGATGCAGCCGACGCGGTGATGTTCGACTTCGATCCGACGATCACCGCTGGCGCTGAAGTGCTCGGCCGCCGCGGTGAGGATCTGCGAATCGACCAGAGCCAGCGGCGAACCAACAAGGAACGCCGCGAGTTGTTGGCTGCTCGCCGCGCTTGGGAGTTGAACGCCGCCGAGGTGCGTGCCCGCGGTGAGGTACCAGAACCCTTCGTCTTCCAGGGTGAGGAAGTCTCGGCCGACGACCCGGACGCCTGGAGTTTGGACGAGGTGTTCGACGGCGAGGACGAGCAGTGAGCCGGATTGTCGTCAAGGTCGGCTCGTCTTCGCTAACCACCGCAGATGGCCATCTCGACCCCGAGCGGATCGGGGCGGTAGTCGGCGCGGTTATCGCAGTACGAGCCAGAGGCGACGAAGTCGTGTTGGTTAGTTCAGGTGCGATCGCGGCCGGGCTTGGTCCGTTGGGCTTAGCCGAGCGTCCTACTGATTTGCGCACGCAGCAGGCAGCAGCAGCCGTCGGTCAGCGCGCCCTGATCGCGCATTACTCCGAAGCCTTCGCCGCCGCCGGGCTACTGGTGGGGCAGGTCCTGCTGACGGTCGATGATGTGACCCGGCGCGGTCACTATCGCAACGCTTACCAGACCTTTGCCAAACTCCTCGAACTCGGCGTGATCCCGGTGGTGAACGAAAACGACACGGTAGCCACCTCGGAGATCCGCTTCGGGGACAACGACCGGCTCGCGGCCTTGGTGGCGCACTTGGTGCACGCTGACGAGTTGATCTTGTTGTCCGATGTTGACGGGCTCTACACCGGTCATCCGGATCTGCCCGGCTCACGGCTGATCGAGGTGGTCGAGTCGGCCAAAGACCTAGCCGGAGTCGACGTGCATCGCGTTGGCTCGGCGGTCGGCACCGGCGGCATGGTCACCAAAATCGACGCGGCCAAAATCGCTACTGCGGCCGGCATCAAGGTCCGGCTTACTTCGGCCGAAAACGCCGTCGCTGCGGTCGAGCAAAAACCGGTCGGCACCGTTTTCTTGCCAACTGGTCGGCGCCGAGCGACTCGGTTGCTTTGGCTTGCGCACGCTAGCCAGACCCGGGGCCGACTTACGCTCGACGCCGGTGCTCAGCGGGCGTTGGTTGAGCGCGGCGCCTCCTTGTTGGCCGCCGGAATCACCGGGATCGAGGGCGACTTTGTCGCTGGCGACCCGGTGGACGTCGTCGGACCAAGCGGGGAACTCGTGGCCCGCGGGATAAGCAACTTCGACAGCTCAGAGTTGCCAGAAATGTTGGGCAAATCGACCCCGGATCTAATTAACGACCACGGGGCTGACCACGGCCGGGCGGTCATCGGCCGCGATGACCTGGTCGTACTAGTCGAGCACTAGCGCAGGTTGTAACGCATCAGCTTCGCCTTGCGGTGCCTCCTGATCAGGTGTAACTGTCGATCAAGCGGCAGGGGGTACGGCAAATGTCTGATGTACAGACCGACCCGGTCGTCTTGGAACTTAGGGTCCACGGCGTCCGCGGCACCACCACCGAGTCGATGCTCGGGGTAAAACCGGGCGAGGTTGAACAGGTCGCTGGCGACCAAGTCACCGGTTTCTACCGAATCGCCGAAAACCGAAACCCGCCACTGCGCGAACCGGGGCCAAACGTAGCGGTCGAGGCGTATTCATGGGGCGCTCTGACTTCCGGCGTTCGCGGACTCTTCGGTTGGGTGAACCGAGTGCTTTGGCTGAGTCTGCTGCCGTTCGCGCTAGTCAACATGTCATTTTGGGCCAGATGCCACGTTGGCGAAATGACCAGCCGGGCCAGATCGGGGTTGCGGGCGGTTCGAGTTTCGGGGTTGCTGTTGACGATCATCGGGGTGCTGACCCCGTGCCTGATTGCAATTGACCTGGTCGGGTGGCAGTGTTTCCGGCGAAACAGCATCGTTTGCCCGGTGCTGCCGGACTGGACTGATCAACTGGCGTCACTTTCGACCGGCCAACGACTGGCCATCACCTCGCTCGTGCCACTGTTCGTGGTGGCGCTGTTGGTGGCGCTGTCGGTATGGACACTCGCGCGGTACGAAGCCACCAAACTCAAAAACGATCAACCGATGAACTTGGCCAAAGCGACCAACGTAGGCGTGCTCGGTCACCAGCAGATGTGGTCGGGGGAGGATCGCACCCGGCGACTGCAGCGACTCCACGTGGCCGCGGCCTTAAGTACGGTCGTCTGTTACACCGGCTTTCACTTGGTTGACTTGGGCCAGCGCGGGCTAGTTGTTGGAACCTCGGCAGCCGCAGCGGTGATCTTGGCGGTGGCGCTTGGGCTAGCGTTCGCGGTCGATCCGATGGATCTGGAGTACGACCCCAAAGGTTGGCGCCTGTTCAAGTCCGATCATTCCAAGTGGCACGACCTGCTTGCCTTGGCCGCCGCGGCAATCCTTGTGGCTCACCTGCTGGCGCTTTGGCAGGTGCGGGTTCCATTGGAGTTGCACGACCGCAACTTCTACGGCTCAAACATCTGGTTCATCGCGGTTTTCGTACTGCTCACCGTCATGCAAGTCGTGCTTTTTGTCGGCGGCCGGTTGCCGACTTGGCTGGCGGCAGGAGTCGTTGGCGGTATGGCGATCTTGGTCTTGTTTGGGGTTACTCAGGCCAAGGGCGGGGCGGGTTTGGCGACTTCAGCGGCTTTGGCGGCCGCGGCGCTCGGCGTGTGGCTCGTCTTGCTCGTGATCCAATTTTGTTACGCAAAGTTCGGTTCGGTGCAGTTACGGTCGACGGCTTGGGCCGGTTCGGGTTCGTCGGTGCTGCTTGGTGCAGCGATCATGACTGCGCTGCTGTTCACCACAGCGACAGTGGTGGCGACGGCCAACCACCTGAACGGTCCAACGCAATCGGTAGATGACCTGATCACGAGACGGCCCACGGCCCTGCCGTTGAACCAGGAAACCTTCTTCGCCGACGGACCGGTGCAGGTGAACGGGGCGCGGATCACCTCCGACGCGGGCGTGTTCACGATTTCCTCGGGCGAGATCGTAGTTGAGTCATTGGCCACAACCGATTCGGACAGCAGGCTGGCCAAGATCGGGTTGGGGTCTACCCACCTGCGACACGGCACGCTCGTGCTCGGTCCTGATATCGAGAGCATCTCTTTGGCGTCGTCTTGTTTCGGCCGCGAAGGCGACGACGATTACGCTTCGAAAGCTCCCTGCACTGGCGAGTCGACGGGCTTTCGCA
>JAPXRA010000130.1:0-5745 GCA_033813795.1 Aeromicrobium sp.
GTCGCAGTTCATCATCGAGAACGAACGCTTCTTCACCGAGCCGCTGCCAGGGCGAAGCGAAGCTCTCGGTTCGCCCGGCGGGGCGTCGCCGAACGGACCTCTCGGGGCCGACACCGCTTGGGTGTCGGCCTTGGCCGCCAACCCTCGTCGAACTGGACTTAGCTGAGTTTGACGACGCACGCCGGTTCAAGCCGCAACCTGATCTGCCGAAAGCCTGCCATCTACCAAAACCACGGTGTCGTCGACCGCGCCCAAGGACGATGCATCGTGACTGACCAGCAAAGTCGCCGCGCCGGTCTGTCTGGCCAATGAAGTAATCAGGTCTACCACCGCGACGCCGCGCTCGTGGTCGAGCGCCGAGGTCGGCTCATCGACCAGCAACACATCCGGACTCGACCAGAGCGCCCGGGCGATCGCCACTCGCTGACGTTGACCGCCCGAAAGTTGGCTTGGCAAGTGGTGCGCTCGGTCGGCCAAGCCGACCGCGGCGAGCAGGTCTAGTGCCTCGGCCCGAACCGATCCGGGCTTTCGCCCACGAAGGTGCGCTTGCAGTTCGATCTGTTCGAGGGCAGTCAAGGAGTCGAGTAACTGCGGCTGCTGGAACACGATGCCAATCTGGCTCAACCGGACTCTGGCGGCTTCCGCCACCGAAGTTTCGGGCGAGAACACGACCTGTTCGCCGATACTCACCCGCCCAGAGGTCGGCCGAGTGAGACCACCGGCTACCGCCAACAGACTCGACTTGCCAGACCCCGATGGCCCCAGCAAGGCCGTCGTGGTGCCGGCGGCTACCGAAAGCGACACCTGATCTACGGCGGTCAGTTCAGTCTCACCGTCTGGGTAGGTGAGCACGATGTCTTCAAGATACAAATCCATTTCCTTCTCCTATCAACGGGCGGCCAGGGCCGCATGCGGGTCGATTCGGGTGATCCGCCAGATGGCGGCTGCTGCGCCGGCCAAACCAGCAGCGATCAGCAGCAGAGCCGGGACGATCATTGTCATCGGCGCCGCCGACACCGGCAAGATCGCGCCGACCAGACTCGCCCCAAGCCACGCCAGCGCTGTGCCAGCGAAGACCGAACCGACGAGCACCAAAGCGGCTTGGCCAAGTGCATCTCGCACTAGGTATGAGCTAGAAGCGCCCAGTGCCTTGAGCACGGCAATATCTGAGGTGCGGTTGACCGTCCAGACGCTGAAGAAGGCACTCACCACAAGCGCCGAAATCGCGACCAAGAAGCCCGAAATGGTTAGCAACGAACCATTCTCTGAACTGAACGATCGGATCGCTGAACGCGAGTCCGAAAGGCTCAACGAAGTCATCTCGGCCACATCGGTTTTGGGATCACCCCATAGCGCCACCACCGTGGCGACTTGGTCGCCGGAGGTGTCGGCCAAGCCGATCTGTTGCCAGTCGCTAAGCGATAGCCACAGCACCGGAGTGTGCGCGAACGAGGCGTCGCTTTGAGCCACTTGGGCGACCCGGAAAGTGCGACCACCCAGCTCGAGCGAACTAACCTCGCCCAGCGCTTTGGCCAGCGGTTCGCTGAGCACAACTTCACCGGGCATCGGCGGTTTGGTCGGAGCAAGGTTGGAGTTCGGTTCGACGCCAAAGGCGGTGGCGGCGACCGTCAGCGCGCCAGCAGAAACCCGGGTGGTGGCCACGCCGAGTGGTTCGGCGCGCGTTACCGAATCGGTGTCGTCCCAAACCCTCACCTGGTTGGCGGTGACGGTCGAGGAGGTGAAGTCAGGCGCGGCCTTGGCCGGCGTCGAAAACGCAATCCGGTCCGCCGGCAGATCAGTGATCGCCGAAGTCGACTCGCGCGCCAACCCGGAGGTCAACGCCGACAGGAAACCAACCAAGAAGGCGACCAAGACGATCACTGCGACCATCAGCGCAAATCGGCCTTTGGCAAAACGTAAATCTCGTAAAGCAACGAACATGCTTCTAGCCTGCCGACGTTCAAGCCAGTACACATCGGGCTAGGGGTTGAACTGCCAGTCATCCTTTTGGCTGACCCGACCATCGCCTGAAGCCGGTAGCGTGGGAC
Source organism: Aeromicrobium sp. (assembly GCA_033813795.1). Lineage (GTDB taxonomy): Bacteria > Actinomycetota > Actinomycetes > Propionibacteriales > Nocardioidaceae > Aeromicrobium. Next base: position 2,049 of record JAPXRA010000130.1, read on the forward strand.
GGTGAGCGTTCTGCCCAGCGTCGGTTTCGCGCGTCTACTCCAGGGCTGCCTGGACGCTTTGACGTTGGTTCTGCTGGTCGTTGTCGCCGCTTCGGCCTACGAAGATCCAACCGCCCCGGCCGTGACTGTCGGGTTCGCGGCGGTCTACCTCGTCGGTCGCCTCCTTATTCGACCTGACCGCCACTCGATCAACCAAACACGCGGTCGATCGCTGCCTGAGCTCGGCTGGTTGGCGGCATTGGCGGTGCTTTGGTTGGCGCTGCTTTGGTCCGCCGGGGTGCCAGCGATCTGGCTCGCATTCCCAATGACGCTGTTACAAATGCACGTTCTAGGACCACGCCGTGGCGTAATTGCAGTCACCGCAACCACCGCGGCAGCAATCGCGACCGGGCTGGCCCTAAATCTTGACCGTCTTGGGGCAATCCTCGGCCCAACTATCGGCGCCGGCTTGTCGATCGCAGTGATCTTGGGGCTTGAGACGCTGATTCGCGACTCAGAACGTCGCCAATCACTAATTGACGAACTGGTTGCGACCCAAGAACAACTTGCCCAAGCCGAGCATGAACGCGGCACCTTGGCCGAACGCGAACGCCTAGCCCGCGAAATCCATGACACGCTCGCTCAGGGTTTGAGCTCAATCGAACTGCTGCTGCGCGTGGCCGAGGAAACCGGAGACCACAGCCAAGTTCCGACGGCCCGGCAGGTCGCCCTAGACAACTTGGCCGAGGTGCGTCAATTCGTGCGCGCCCTAGCACCAGCAGACCTAAGCGAATCGACGCTTGAGGACGCATTGGCTCGAATCGCTGCTCGAACGACGGGCGTGACAGTTGGCTGGACGGTGTCCGGCGAGCGAAGAGACCTGCCGGTGAGCACTGCCGCAGAGTTAGTTCGGATCGCTCAGTCGACCTTGGCCAACGTCACTCGTCACGCGCAGGCAGCATCGGCCGAACTCAACTTGGCCTACCGCCAGGATTCAGTCCTGCTAACCGTCACCGACGATGGCGTTGGCTTCGACCCAAGTGCAGCCGGATTCGGACTACGAGTGCTGCAAGAGCGAGTTTCGGCCTTGGGCGGACAGGTCCAGATCGTGTCTGCCCCTAGCGCGGGCACGACGGTTTCGGTGGAGGTGCCCACGTGAGTGCCGCAGCAACGATTCGGGTGATCTTGGCCGACGACCATCCGGTAGTCAGGGCAGGTCTGCATGCGTTGATCGACGCCCAAGAGAACATGACGGTCCTGGCGGCCTTCGCGACGGCCGAGGAAGTGCTCGAGTCCGAACTAGACGCCGATGTGATCGTGTTGGATCTGCGTTTTGGCGACGAGCAACTAGGCGGTGCGGCCGCCACCAAACAGATCACCGAACGCGGCGGCCCGCCAGTTTTGATCTTGACCACCTATGACACTGACGCCGACATCGTCACCGCAATGGAAGCCGGCGCGATCGGCTACCTACTGAAAGACTCCCCCACCGCCGATCTCGCCGCCGCGATCGAAGCCGCAGCAGCGAACCGGCCGGCCTTGGCGCCCAGTGTGCAAGAACAGCTGATGCGCCGCGCCCTAGCCGGAACAATCGCACTTTCTCCGCGTGAACTTGAAGTCTTGCAACTAGTAGCCGCCGGCCGTAGCAACGACGAGGTAGCCGGTGAACTGTTCGTCTCGCGCGCCACCGTCAAGACACACCTAGCGCACATCTTCACCAAACTGGGCGTTGATTCGCGCACAGCGGCAGTCGCTGCGGCCCGCAAAGACCGGCTGATCGAATAGTTCAGTTCGCTTCAACTTGGAAGTAGCCGTGCGCACCGCGTTCGGCGTCAACCATCACATGCGAAACGAACGGATAACGGCCCGGCTCGTCAAGTTCGAGTTCAACGAACCCGCCCTGAGCTGGCACTAGTGGCAGCACCTGTGCCCCGCCTGACTTGGTGGAGCCACCCCTGCGCAAGGTGTAGTCGCCTTCGTTCCAGACCGTGTGGAATTGCCCACCAACCACGTGGAACGAACTGGTTCGGTTTGGACCGACGTTCAACACCCAGACTCGCAGTCGGTCTTTGGCGCGAACTTCGATCGGATCGGCGCCGTATTGGTTGGCGATCCCGTTGAACACGACTGCGTCTGGCGTTTCGGCCATAACCTTGTTCGCATCAACTTCCTTGCCTTCTGGTCCGTAGAACTGCTCGCTTTGGACAAACAGGTAGCTCTGGTCGACTTCGGCCAAGCCTTCTGGCTCGATCACCACTGCGCCGAACATGCCGTTTGCGATGTGCACCGACATCGGCATGGTCGAGCAGTGATACATCCAGATGCCGGATCTGCCTGCAGTGAACGTGTAAGTCAGTTTCTCCCCTGGCGCGATGGTGCGCATCGGTTTGTCGGGAGCGAGTGCGCCAGCGTGGAAGTCAATCGAGTGACCGATCGTGCCGTCATTGACCAAAGTGATCACGAACTTGTCCCCAACTCGCCCGTGCAGCACCGGACCGGGCGCCTGCTTGTTGTAGGTCCAAAGTCGCTGAGTCACGCCGGGGGCAACCTGTCGGTTGAGTTCGCTGACGGTGAAGGTTAATCGGTGAGTCTTATTGCCGCGGTAGGTGAGCGGTTTGAGTTCAGCGTCTCGCGCGACGAAGTCTTCATCAAATGACGCGCTGTGGTCGAGAGTCGCGTTATCGGAGTCTTCGGAGTTGCTTTGATGACCAGCATGCCCTTCGTGGGAGTTACCGCTGGCAGCGTCAGCGGACGACTCTGCCCCAACCGCGTCTATCGCCAGCGTCATCCCCATCTGGCGATGCCCGACGATCGAGCACCAAGCATCGAGGTCTCGCCCGACCACTCCCACGTCGATTCGGGCAGTTTCGCCCGCGCCGAGTCGCCCAGAGGTTGCGCCGGTTTCAACTACTAGGTCGTGTACGTCCTTGTCGGCGTTGGTCAACTCGATCACGAGCTTGTTGCCGGCCGGCACTTTGATCTTGTTCGGCTCAAACTTCATCCCGCTGGCCTTGACTTTCACCGTGGTGGTTTCGCCGGTGGCAGTCACGTTGCCGGCGGCCGATGCCGCCGACCCTACCGAAAGCGCAGTCGGGTCAAAAGCAATACCGCCTGCGACGACCAGCACGACCGCAGCCAGCCCGCCGAGAGCCGAACCGATCACTTTCCGTCGGACGATCAAAGCTGCGGCCTCGTCGACGATCGCGGGTCCCTCACCGGTTTTGCGGGCAGTGATCGAGGCCTTGATTGCCAAGATCAGCAACGGAAGTTGCGCAGCCAAGGCGAACAACACCAGCAGCGACGCACCCACACGAACTGCGCTCGGGACCGGGAGTAGACACACGATCAGGCCTAGGTTTGCCGCAACTAGGCGAAATGCGCCGCCGCGTTCCAGAACCGTGGTGGCCGCCCGAACTGCTCGACCACCACCACCTAGCGCGGTCGGGATCAGGTGACCGAGTGCGCCGATTAGAACTTGGGCCACGAACCCCGTGGCCAGATATGGCACGAGTGCGCTGAACCGGTGATGCACAAGATGGCCACCGCCACCGAGTGCCAACGCAAGCACCCACCAGGCGAGTGCGCCAACCAGCCAGATCAAACCAGCGGCCACTGACCAAGCGGGGAAACTATGTGGGGCACGGTTCCGGGCGACCTGCACCAGCGGCGACAGCACCCACGCCAGGCCAAACAGGTAGCAACCGAGCATGGCCGCAGC
>JAPXRA010000131.1:0-2942 GCA_033813795.1 Aeromicrobium sp.
CGCCGAGGACGCGGTAGAGGTGCCAGCCGAGGATGCACCTGCAGTTGAAGAGGCCGAAGTCGAGCAGGCCGTGGAAAACCTCGTCGCTGAACCGCCGGTAGTTGAAGAGATGCTGGCCGTCGCCGAACCGCCGCTGATCACCGAGGCTCCCGTCGAAGAAGCAGTCGAAGCCGCCGAAGCACCGGTCGAAGAAACAGCCGAAGTGTTGACTGCCGCCGATTTCGCCGCGGACGTCAAGCCGGCGACTGGCCGAAACAAGAACCGTCGCGGTTCACGACCGGCCGGCCAGCCAAACCCGCCGCACCCGGGCCAAAACTAAATCCCACCCGCAATGCCTCGACCCGAGCCGCGTTGCCACAGATAGAACCTGTGGCGGCGCGGCTCAGTCGTTGCTGGTCAGCCGCCGCGAGCCGATCGGCACATCCCGACGCCACGACGATCTCGGTTCCGACCGTGCTGAACACGCCGATGCCGATTCCCATCAGCAAAGTGCCCATGTCCTCACCTCCGCCAACTGCCCCGATGTGTATCCGATGTCGAGCCTGGCCCTGGTGTTTTCGGACATTGATTCCTCGGCGGGTGCATCACGCGTCGGCGTCATGACTCGTGTTCTGTATCGGCGTCTGCCGGCGGTTGGAGTCGGCTGACAGAGCACCGGAGGCTGTCATGGTATCCACGTTTATTCGAGGAGTGGCCGCCTTGTGTCTAGCCGCTTCCACCCTTGTAGTCGCTGCGATGCCCTCGGTGGCGTCGACCGGGAGCTGGACCATAACGATGTTCTGCAAGGACGACGGCGACGAGAATGTCGACTACCTGCTGGTGTCGTATTCGTTTGACGGTCTGCCGGGCCACTTTGGTGCCGTTTCCGGCCGCCACGAATACGGAGCGGGGGTGAATGACTGGGTTCAAACGCTGAACACGTTGTCCGTCATTGGCGGCCACACGGAGAACGCCTACGAGGTCGCGGCAGAGCACCTGAGTTTTGGCTCCTACGCCCCGGCACCTGGGGACGAGTTCACGTGGCGCGTCAACATCGACGGCCACGGTGTGGTGTTCTCGGGAACTGCCTTCGTCGGCGGAGCGGGTTGTTCAGCACCAGCGATCATCCCCGCGACTCCAACCATCTCCGGATCGGCGAAGGTCGGCAAGACACTGACCTCGTCGCCCGGCACCTGGTCACCTGACGGTGTCGCCTTCGCCCGCCAGTGGTTCGCCGATGGTGTGGCCATCGGCGGCGCGACCGCAGCCCACCTCGTCATCGCACCAGCCCAGGTGGGCAAGCGGATCAGCGTCCGAGTGACCGGGTCGAAGTCCGGATTCAGTTCTGCCGTGAAATCCAGTGCTCTCACCGCGAAGGTGCTCCCCGGGTCGCTGTCACCCACGCCGAAGCCGAAGATCTCCGGCCAGGCCAAGGTGGGCAAGAAGTTGACCGCCAAACCGGGCGTGTGGGGACCGGGTCCCGTGGCGAAGTCCTACCGTTGGTACGCCAACGGCAAGGCGATCGCGGGAGCGAAGTTCGCCACCTTCAAGCCCAAGGCTGGTCATGTCGGCAAGCGGATCACCGTCAGGGTGACCGGCTCGAAGTACGGCTATGCCAAGGTCACGCGGGTGAGCAAGCCGACCAAGAAGGTGAAGAACTAGCGATCGCCGGAGAGCCGCCGCGTCTTGCGGTAGAGCTCGGTGAAGTGCTTGAACTGGCGATCGTGCAGGGCGGCCCGAACCGGATCCGGGTGGTAGATCGCGTCAATTTCGATTCGCGAACTGATCTGGCTCCAACTGATCTGACCGATGCCAACCGAGGCGATCAACGCGGCGCCGCGCGCGTTCGCTAGGACCGGGTCTTTCGCCTGTTTGATGTCACAGCCCAAGATGTCGGCAAGCGTCTGACACCACAGTTCCGAGCGCGCCCCGCCGCCGACAAACGTCAACTCTCTAAACCCGTTTGGCATCTCTTTTCGGGTGAACCGTTCGACGGTCTCTTTCATCCAGCGCGCGTTGAGCGCGATTCCTTCAAACACCGCTCGGGCTAAATCTGCTCTGGTTGAACTGAGCGAAACGTTGTGCCAACCGCCGCGAATGAACGGGTCGTCGATCGGGGTGCGTTCGCCGTTGAGCCACGGCGTAAACAGCACTCCATTTGCCCCCGGTGGTGAGCTTTGAGCCAGCGCGTTAAGCCGTTCGAGCGCGTCTTCTGGTCGCGGCCGATCTTCCAGCATCCCGTCTTGGGCGTAAAGGACGTTATCGATCAGCCACTCGATCGCTTTTCCGGCCACCTCTTGCACCGTCGCGATCCAGTACCGGTTCGGCACGACCGCTGGAAGGGAGGCGACCCCGCGGAGCACGTCGGTGCGCTTGTACGGCACATGCGCGGTCAGCCACGCCGACGTACCGATGTATAGGTGACCGGCGTAGTCCTCGACCGCGCCGGCACCGACCGCAGCCGAAGTCGTATCGCCGGTTCCGGCCACCACCTGCACCTCGGTCGACAAGCCCAATTCAGCGGCGATCTCGGGCAGCAAAGTGCCGACCACCGTGCCCGGCGGCACCAGTTCGGGGAGTTTGGCTAGTTCAAATCCCGACCGCTTCACCAGGGCAGGGTCCCAGCGAACCGCGCCCGGGTCGCGGTTGTCGGTGGCCCAACGCAGGGCCGCGGTGTCGAAGGTGGCGACCGCTCGGCCACTTACCTTCATCGTCAGATATTCGGGCACATCCAGCAAGTAGGCGGTTTTGGCGTAGACCTCGGGCAGGTCGCGGCGCAGAAACTGAGCCTGTCCCACCGGGTCTTTACCGCTGCGCGAGGGTACGCCGCCGGAGAGTTTGATCCATTCGCGTAGGGCACGAGCGTTGTAGCCGGTGCCGGGCACGGTCACGCCGCCGGAGGTGAGTTCTTCGGCGTATTTGACGCCGCGCGCGTCCATCCAGATCAATGCATTGTGCAGGTG
>JAPXRA010000131.1:2952-5736 GCA_033813795.1 Aeromicrobium sp.
CGTCCACCGGGACGAGGCCGCCCCACTGGCTGCTCATGCAGATGCCGGTGACCTGCTTGGCGGCGGCCGGGTTTCGGTCGACCAGCCGGCGAGTGGCGGTGGCGATGGCGCTCCACCACTCGGCCGGGTCTTGTTCGGCGCCGCCCTTAGGCAGCAGGGTCAAGCCGGTCTTTTCGCTGTCGTGGTCGACTACTTCGCCGTCGGTGGTGACTAGGGCAACCTTGGGGCCGCTGGTGCCTAGGTCGACGCCCAACACGTACCGGGTCAGTGGCACCTGGTCACACTCCCTCAACTAGCGCGAATACCTGATCGAATCGTGACAATGCGTCGTCGATTACTTCGTCAGTGTCGGCCATTGAGGTGTAGAGGCGCGAGCCGGCCAAGGAAATGATGCCGTGGGCCGCGTAGGCCGCACCCAAGTGCTCCATTAGTTGCTTGCGCGGCTTGTTCTCCTTGAGGAGTTTGAGCGGGTTCTTCATGTCAAGCAGCATCACGCCGCTGGACTCGAGGTGGACGATCGATCCTTGGTTGTAGGCCACATACGGCAGACCGTGCTTGTCGATCAGGCGCTGCAGACCACGAGCCAGGCGATCACCGGCGCGACCAGCGATCACCGGCGCGTTGGTGCGGGCCATCTCCTCGATCGCGAAGTACCCGGCCGCACTCGATAGCGGGTTGGCCGACAGGGTTCCGCCGACCTGGATGTGCGCACCGGACTTTCCGTCCAGGCCAGAACCGAAGGCGCCCATGATCTCTTCGCGTCCACCAACACCGCCAGCCATCGGGTAGCCGCCGGAGACGGCCTTGCCGAGCACGGTCAGGTCGGGGGTGACGCCGAAGTAGCCGGCCGCGCCGCCCATACCGACCCGGAACCCGGTGACGACTTCGTCGAAGATCAGCAGCGCGCCGAACTCGTCACAGAGTTCGCGAACGCCGGCGTTGAAGTCGAACGGCACCGGCCGGGTGCCCGACTCTGGGCCAAGTGGTTCGACGATGACGGCAGCGGTGCCGCCCAGGGCGCGGTTCTCCTTGAGTTTGCGGCGCAGTTGGCCAAGATCGTGCGGGAAGGACTCGCGCGTGTGGCTCGTGGTGGCGAACGGGATTCCCTTGGCGTTCATCCGGAAGGTGCCGGGCACGCGCAGGCCGTAAACCATCGAGTCGGACCAGCCGTGGTACGCGCCGCCGAGTTTGATCACCATCTTGTTGCCGGTGAACGCACGCGCGCCGCGCACCGCCGCCATCACCGCCTCGGTACCAGAACCCAAGGAGCGATACATCTCGATGTGCGGCATGTAGCGGTGGATCGACTCGGCCAGTTTGAGTTCGAACTCGTGGAACAGGCCGGTGACCGGGCCGGAGGCTCGCACCACTTCGGCGACCTGCTCGTTGACCGGGCCGTAGTTGCTGCCCAGGATCGTCGGGCCACCGGCCTGGAGGAAGTCGATGTAGGTGTTGCCGTCGCGGTCGACTAGGTGCGCGCCTTCGGCCTTCTCGATCGCGAGTGGGAAGGGGTAGTTGAAGGCGAGGTTGTGCTGCACGCCACCGGGAATGCGCTTCTTGGCGCGTTCGGTGATTTCCTTGCTGGCGCTGCAGTTGTTCTCAAACCAGTCGAGCACTTCGAGTTGGGCGTCATGGCGAAGACCCCGCACCGGCTGGTCGACCAGGGCCTTGAGCCGGCGCATGGTGTCCTCGACGTCGAGGTATTCGCTGATCGCGTAACCAAGTTTTGCCGATTCACTGCCGGGTACTTCGCTGCTGGTTACATCTGCGGTCACGGCGCCGGTTTCGGCGATCTTGGCCGCGATGGCGTCGGCGCTTGGCAGCGACTCGGCCTCATCAACCCGCACCGGGGGAACCGACTTGGTGATCTGGGCGGCGATTCGCTTCTGGTCCTTGCGCAGTTTGGTGAACGCGACCTCGCGGATCGGGGCCGGTATCGTGTAGACCTTGCCGGTCTCGGTGCTGAGCGCCAACAGGTAGGCGATCGAAACCTTCTCCAGCAAGGCCATGTTGAACACGGCGCGGTCCGGGTCGGTGCCAACAGCGACGATGCCGTGGTTGGCGATGATGAAGGCGTTGTCGCCCGAGGCGACCTTCTTTTGCACGTTCTTAGCCAAGAAACCCGTGCCCGACGGGGCGTAGTCGATAATCGCCACCTTCTTGCCCAAGAAGCGCACCTGCTCATCGGTCAGCGGCGGGATCTCTTTGCGCAGGTACGCCAAGGCGGAGGCGTATGGCTGGTGGGTGTGCACGATCGCGTTCACGTCGGGGCGTTCGCGGTAGATGTTGGCGTGCATGCCGCACTCAATCGACGGCACGATCCCGGCGGTGGAGTGCTCGTCAGGCACGTGCTTGCCATCGAAGTCGACGATGCAGATGTCTTCGAGCCGCATCTTGTCGTAGTCGTAGTTACTGGGGGTCACTGCATAGAGTTCGCGGCCGCCGATGCGCACCGAGACGTTTCCTTCGGTCGCCTTCAAGTAGCCGCGTTCGAGCATGGTGGCGCACATGTCGAGTACGTGTTGGCGGGCGGAGGTGTACTCCATTTTGGTCTCCTCAACGAGAACTTGCGTGACCTAACCATCCTCTCGCGGTCTAGCGCGAGTGTCTTGGGTCTGACAAGACGAAGATTTCGGTCATTTTTTATCACGCTGTGACAGAATTGAGTCGTGTCAACCTCCTCTGTTCCGGTCAGACCTTGGCGAAGGCTGCCAGCCGACCTCTCGGTGGCGCTCGGTGATCGGCTCGAGTCGACAATCGAGGCTGTCGCGCTAGGGGTAAACG
>JAPXRA010000132.1:0-5695 GCA_033813795.1 Aeromicrobium sp.
ATGGACGCCTGTCTCAGTCCATGAGATTTCAGTTTGTCGGTGACCCCCGTCGCTGTCCAGACTGTTCGCATGCTTGTAGCACACCCGGTCTGGCTCGTGGAGCGTCTCCACGTTGACCTCGGTCGTGCTCGCTCAATGATGTGTCGTTGATCCTTCGTCTCCCCCGCCCTCGCGCCGAGTCAACGTTGACCGCGCACCTCCTCATGCGACCTGAGAGCACCAATGACTACCTCCTCTGCACCTGCCCGTCCACGCCGCCGTAAAGGCGAAGGCCAATGGGCCTTGGGCTACCGCGAGCCGCTCAACGCCAACGAACAGTCCAAAAAGGACGACAACCCGCTAAACGTGCGCGCCCGGATCGAGAACATCTATGCCAAGGGCGGCTTCGACAGCATTGACGGCGGTGACCTGCGGGGCCGCTTCCGCTGGTGGGGCCTCTACACCCAACGCAAAGCCGGCATCGACGGCGGCAAGACCGCAACCCTGGAGCCCGAAGAGCTCGACGACCGCTACTTCATGATGCGAGTTCGCATCGACGGCGGCCAGTTAACGCTTGAGCAACTTCGCACCATCGCCGATATCTCGGTGGAGTTCGGTCGTGACACCGCAGATATCACTGACCGGCAGAACATCCAGTACCACTGGATTGACGTACGCGACGTGCCGACGATTTGGCAGCGCCTCGAAGCAGTTGGACTGTCCACCCAAGAAGCCTGCGGCGATTGCCCCCGAGTGATCCTCGGTAGCCCCGTCGCCGGCGTTTCGGCCAAGGAAATCATCAACGGTCAACCGGCGATTGACGCGATTGAAAGCCGCTACATCGGTGACCGCGAGTTCTCTAACCTGCCGCGCAAGTTCAAAACCGCCATCAGCGGCGATCCGGGCCATGACGTCGTGCCGCAAATCAACGACGTCGCCTTCATCGGCGCCGTCCACCCAGAACACGGCGCCGGCTTCGACCTGTGGGTGGGCGGTGGCCTATCGACCAATCCGATGCTCGCCCAGCGGGTCGGTGTTTGGGTTCCGTTGGCCGAAGTTCCCGAAGTTTGGGAAGGCGTCGTCAGCATCTTCCGCGACTATGGCTACCGCCGGCTGCGCTCGCGCGCCCGGTTGAAGTTCCTGGTCGCCGACTGGGGCATCGACAAGTTCCGCGAAGTACTCGAGACCAAGTATCTAGATCGCAAACTGGTTGACCTTGAAGCACCTGAAGTCCCCGGCACGCCCACCGACCACGTCGGCGTGCACCAACAGGTCGACGGCAATTTCTACGTTGGTTTCGCCACCACGGTCGGACGCATCTCGGGCACCTTGCTGAACCAGGTCGCCGACGTCGTCGAGGCGCACGGTTCGGGCCGGGTCGCACTCACCCCGATGCAGAAACTGATCGTGCTTGACGTCGAAAAAGATCAAGTAGAGTCGCTCATTTCGGCTCTAGCCGAACTCGGCTTGCACGGCCGACCGTCGCCTTGGCGCCAGCACACGATGGCCTGCACCGGCATCGAGTTTTGCAAGTTGGCGATCGTCAACACCAAGGATCGGGCCGCCGAACTAATCGACGAACTCGAGCAGCGCGTCCCCGAATTGGATGTGCCGATCACGGTCAACGTGAACGGTTGCCCGAACAGTTGCGCCCGAATTCAGACCGCCGACATTGGCCTGAAAGGCCAGCTAGTGGTTGACGAGTTTGGCGAACAGGTCGAAGGATTCCAGGTGCACTTGGGCGGCGCGCTCGGCCTTGACGCCGGTTTCGGGCGCAAGTTGCGCGCCCACAAGGTCACCGCCGTCCAGTTGCCCGACTACGTCGAAAAGCTCAGCCGCACGTATTTGGCCCAACGCGAAGACGGCGAGTCGTTCGCCAACTGGGTCGCTCGCAGCGACGACGAGGTGCTGCGATGAGCAGTTCGACTCGGTCCGTCCCCTACTACTGCCCGTTCTGCGCCGACGAAGACTTGCGTCCGCACGGACCAACCCATGGCGCTTGGGAGTGTCGGGCTTGCCTGCGCGCATTCAACCTCAGTTTCATCGGCCAACTGGCCACCACCTCAACCCCGGAAGGGAGGAACGCACGATGACCGCACCAGCTCTCGTTGTCCTGGCTCATGGCAGCCGCGACCCACGATCGGCCGAAACCATCCACGTCCTCACGGAGGTGGCGCGCTGCATGCGTCCCGACCTTCGGATCGAGGAGGCTTACCTCGACCTGTGCGGCCCGAGCCTCGACGAGGTTGTCGCCCGCCTGGCAGCCGAGGGATTCGGCGAGGTTGTCCTAGTTCCGTTGCTGCTGACCGAAGCGTTCCATGCCAAGGTCGACGTGCCAGTTGCCGCGAAACTGGCCGCCGAAAAGCACGAGGTCAAAATCAACGTTACGAAGGTTCTGGGGATCGAAGGCGCATTCTTCAACGTGCTCGACCGGCGACTTCGCGAAGCGCTCAGCAAGAATCGGGTCCGCGAACTCGACGCTTTGGTCTTGGCTGGCGCCGGATCAACCGATCCGCTCGCCAATGCGATGGTTTCGCGAGCAGCTCGCGCCTGGGGCGCGCATCACAAGTTGCCGACGATCGCCGCGTTCGCCTCGAGCGTTCCGCCGGCCGCCAGCGAGGCAGTTCGAGCCCACCGGGCCGACGGCCGCCGCCACATTGCCGTCGGCATGCTGTTCTTGGCGCCGGGCGTTTTGCCCGATCGGGTGGCCGAACTGGCGCTCGAAGCCGGAGCGGTTGCCGTGGCCGAGCCGATCGGCGCGACGGAAGAGGTGGCTGAGGTCATCTTGGCGCGTTATGCCGTCGGCGCGGTCGAGCTGGTACCGATGGACGCCCTGTTCGCCGACGTTTAGCCCTAGGCTGAAGCCATGTTGACTTGGCCCGAATTGGCCGACCTGTACGCCTACCCGGCGCTAGGTCGGCCATGGGTCCGGTCGAACTTCGTCTCCTCGGTCGATGGCGCCGCCCAAGGAGAAAACGGACTGTCCGGTTCGCTTGGCGGCGAGGCCGACAAGCGGGCATTCACCGCGATGCGCAGCCTGTGCGATGTCGTCTTGGCCGGTGCTGGGACCGCTCGGGCCGAGGGTTATCGGCCGATCTCGGCCGATTCGCTGGTACCAGCGTTGCGTAGCGGCAAGCCAAATCTTCCGGTCTTGGCCTTGGTCAGCAAAAGTCTGACGCTGCCTGAATCGCTGCTCACCGAGGGAGTCGTGGTGGTGACCACCACTTCTGCTTCGCCAAGGCGCGTGGCCGAGTTGGCCGAATCAGTCGAGGTGCTGCAGCACGGCGACGCCGACATCGACTGGGCCGGCGTCTTTGCCGAGTTCTGCACCCGTGGCTGGAACAACGTCTTGGTCGAAGGTGGGCCGACCTTGCACGGCGAATTGATCGTTCAAGACTTGATCGATGAGTTGTGCCTGACGATCGCGCCGACCCTGATCGCTGGACCGCAACTTCGAATTGCCAAGTCGGATCGGGCGATCTGGCGCGACTTGGAGTTGGGCCATTGCGTAGTCGACGACGGCGTCTTGCTCACTCGCTGGTGCCGTGCGTGACCGCAGAACCAGGTTCGGCCTAGGCTGGTGTCATGTACAACGTCGCGCTACTTGTGGAACGTCAACTCATCGACCTTGACGCCGATCAGATTCTCGCTCTACACGAGGGAGTCGACGACGACGTCACCTACTTCATGCTTTTGCCAGTGGATTCATCCACTGCTGCGTTGAGTTCGTCGATGGCGGCCTTCGGTGGCGCCCAGTTCATGCCACTCGAAGAGCCTGCGGCCTTCCAACACCTCGAAGAAGAACTGCGAGAAGTCGGCCAAGAAGAGTTGGACGCATCGGCTGCACTGCTAACCGCCCGCGGCCAGTCGGTGGTAACCAAACTCGTCGACTACGACCCGATCGACGCGTTGGTCGAATTGGTTAAGGAGCGTTCCTGCGACGAGGTGATCATCTTGACCGAGCCGCACGTCGTTTCGGAGTTCCTCCATCTGGACTGGACTTCTCGGGCACGCCGCAAGTTGGACGTGCCAACCCTGCACCTGCTTGAGCACTACTCGTTTAGCCAGCAGTCAGAGTTATGAGCAAGCAGCCAGCAGATCGCGACTACCCAGTCCAAAAACACGAGGATCAGTGGCGTGCCGAACTGAGCGCCACCGAGTTTCATGTGTTGCGGCAAGCCGGTACCGAGCGACCATTTAGCAGCGAGTTTGAGACTTCAACCGCAGTCGGGGTGTACCGGTGCCGCGCCTGCTCGGCCGAACTGTTTCGCAGTGAAACCAAGTTTGACGCCCACTGCGGCTGGCCGGCCTTCTTCTCCCCGCTTGCGCAAGACCGGGTCGAACTGCTGGAAGACGACTCCCTAGGCATGACCAGAACTGAGGTGCGGTGCGCCAACTGTGGCTCGCACCTCGGCCACGTCTTCGCCGGCGAAGGTTTCGACACCCCGACGGACCTGCGGTATTGCATCAACGGTGTGGCCCTGACCCACGAAGCCGACTGACCCTCCCGTCCACAGTCCTGAGATTGGGGGCTGACTTGACGGTCGGGTTCCGGTTAGAGTCCCCTTGAACCGGGGGGATCAGAGTTGAAATTGTTTATTGCAATAGTCACGTTGTTTACGCTTTGTGCCTGTTCAAGCGCCGTCAGCACCGACAAGGAAGATCCGAAATCTCCTCAGGCCAGTTCTCGCTGGCTGCCAACGCTGGCGCCAATGCCAGCGGTTGCGAACGAGAACACCCCCGAAGGCGCTGCCAGTTTTATCGCCCATTACATAGGAATACTGGAATTTGCCTCCAGCACCGGTGATGTCGTCGAGCTAAGTCGCCTAAGTTCCGAAGAGTGCGGAGGCTGCAGTAAGTACATCTCCCTCTACGAGAAGACTTATGCCGAGGGCGGCTGGTTCAAAGATCGGGCATGGAGGAAGTCCGGATCCGAACTGGAGTTCAACCCGCAAGAAGGATCAGAATCATTCGTCACGACGACTGTGACGATTTCCGCCGGCACATATGCCGCCACATCCTCGGCAGAGCCCGTTGTAGGTGAGAAGACCGTCCGCAAAATATCCTTCGGCCTTCGCTTCCAATCGGGTTGGCAAGTTACTCAACTAGGGCTCGGAGAGCCGCAATGATTGCGACTTTCCTTTCCTTCGCTGTGTTGGCAACCGGCCCGACAATCGAACCGCTCCCGGACGATCCTGGAATCTCAATCGGCGACGAGCGGACTCGGCGGCCTGATTCGCGCGAGCCCGGCCCGAACCCGATCGCGACACCTGAGCCGGTTTACAAACCGGATCCATTCTTTTGCCGGCCGCAGGCGCCGTTCCCGCAGGAGACTTGCATCCCCTACCCCGAAGATGAAGAACCACCTCGGGCTCAACCGGTGGTCACTCCCGGACAAATAGAACGAGAAGTCCGTCGCCTGCGACTGCCTAGCCTGAGGCTTACCGTCCAGCCGCCGAACGCCACATTGGTGAATCTGCCAACCATCTTTCACACCACTCCGCGGCGATTTGACCGGACAGTCACAGTGCTCGGTTCGACCGTGAACCTACGAGCCGAAGCAATCTCGTACACCTGGCATCACGGCGACCAAACTCAACAAGTCACAACCGACCCCGGCAGCGCCTATCCAAACGAAACCGTCACCCACCGTTATCTCAAACGCGGCGAAGTCACCCCCAGCGTCGACGTGACCTACCAAATCACTTACCAAATC
>JAPXRA010000133.1:0-5690 GCA_033813795.1 Aeromicrobium sp.
ATCCCGGAGCGGGCGTAGGGGAACACCGCCATCCGGGTCATTTCCCATCGGGTCGCGCCTAGGGCGAGAGCCGCTTCCTCGTGCAGCCGCGGCGTTTGCAGGAAGATCTCGCGGCAGATAGCCGTCATGATCGGCAAGGTCATCACGGCCAGCACGAGCGCTGCGGTCAAGATCGTGCGACCAGTTGCCGAGGCCGGACCGGCGAACAGCGGGATGAAACCGAGGTTGTCTTCGAGCCACGCGTACAGCGGACGAACGGCGCCGGCCAAGGTCACCATGCCCCAAGCGCCGTAGACGACGCTCGGCACTGCTGCCAGCAGGTCAATCACGTAGCCGATCGGCTGAGCGAGCTTGCGCGGCGCGTAGTGGCTAATGAATAAGGCCACGCCGATAGCGATTGGTGCGGCAATCAGCAAGGCTAGGAACGCCGCCCAGAGCGTGCCAAATACGAGCGGACCGACGTAAGTCAAGAAGGACTCGCCGCTCTTGACCTCATCGGGGGAGGCGGTGACGCCGGGGATACCTTCGGCGGTCAGGAAGATCGCCACGCCAGCCAAGGTCGCCAAGATGACCAAGGCGGCACTCAGCGACAAGCCACGGAAAATGCGATCACCGGGGCGCTGCGGGGGTGCCGTTGTGGCCGGCTGAAGCTCAGTACTGCTGCTCACGCGGAGCCCTTCCTACGTTGGTGTTGGGTAGCTGCCACCCATGACCCGGCCGAGAAACAAGTCCCTCGGCCGGACCAAAGGAATCAGCTGATCGTGTCGATCGCTGCCTTAACCTTTTCGGTGAACTCTTCGGAGAACGGCGCCGAACCGGCGGCCTCGGCCGAAGCCTTCTGGCCTTCTTCGCTGGTGACGTAGGTCAGCCAGCCCTTGACCAGTTCGCCTTGAGCGGCGTCTTCGTACTTCTGGCAGGCAACCTGGTAGGAGACCAGGACGACCGGGTAAACGCCCGACTCGGTGGTCTTGCGGTCGATCTGCAGCGCGAGGTCGGTGTCAGCGCGACCCGGAACCTGCTCAGCGGTGTCCAGGACCTTAGCGGCGGCCTCTTCGGTCGGCGCGACGAACTCTTCGCCCACCTTGACCGAGACGGTGCCCAGATCGCCGGCTTGGCTGGCGTCGGCGTAACCGATGGTGCCTTCGCCTTCCTTGACGGCCGAAACGACGCCGGAGGTACCGGTGGCTGCTTCGCCGCCCTTGACCGGCCAGGTCTCCACGACGCCACCGGACCAGGTGCCACCGGAGGCGGCGGTCAGGTAGTCGGTGAAGTTCTTCGTGGTGCCCGAATCGTCAGCGCGGTGAACCGGGGTGATCTTCGAGCTCGGCAGGTCAACGCCTTCGTTCAGCGCGGCGATCGCCTCGTCGTTCCAGGTGGTGATCTTGCCCTCGAAGATCGAGCCGATGGTGGCCGCGTCGAGCTTCAGTTCCTTGACGCCGTCAATGTTGAAGATGACCGCGATCGGGCTCACGTAGGTCGGCACCGAAACGATGTCGGTGGTGCACTTCTTCTTGGCGGCTTCGATTTCTTCGTCATCTAGGTAGGAGTCGGTGCCAGCGAAGGCGACGCCGCCCGCGATGAACTGTTCACGACCTGCACCCGATCCGGCCGGATCGTAGTTGACGGTCGCGCCGGAGTTGGTGGTCTGGAAGCCCTTCTTCCAGGCTGCGACGGCTGCTTCTTGCGAGCTGGCCCCGGCGCCGTTCAGCGTGCCGGTGAGCGATCCTTCGCCGTCGGTGTCACCTTCGTTGCCAGCGCCACAGGCGGCGAGGCCGAAAAGTAGGGCGGCGGTAGCGCCGGAGGCAGCTAGGGTGCGCATGGACTTGCGGTTCACGAGTGTTCCCTCTCTGGGAGTTTTCGGACAGAGGCCGTTTGGCCGGTCGCTCCCAAAGTTAGGAATCTCAGGTGTATCGAACTTGCGGACTGGGTGAATGGAAGGTGAACGCTGAGCGAAGTGTAGGGGGCTAAGTCACTGTTTACAGCGATTCAGTGACCAAGATGCGGCCTCGGCGGTGATGGACCACAACGGCCTGGCCCGGGTCGAGCACCTTCGGATCGAGCCCAAGTGAACCGAAGATGTCTGGCAGAACGGGCCGGTGAGAGCAGATCACGGTTGGTCGCTTCTTACTCAAGACCGACTCGATCACCCGATCGACTTTCGAACCGGTGGTGCCCTCGCCGAGGCGATCGTCGAGTTCTAGTGGCAGCCCGGTACTGGCCAAGAATGGATCGAGCGTGCTCACCGTTCGCGCCGAATCGCTACTGACTACCCGCCGGACCCCATATGCCTCAAGCATGGGGACAAGCTCCTTGGCCCGGTCGTTACCGGTGGCGGTCAGTGGCCGATCGCGGTCAGCGCCCGGGAACCCCTCGCGTCGAACGGCTTTGGCGTGCCGCAGCACGACCAAGGTCCGCGACTTGTGGCGTCTTTGCGCCACCAAGTCCTCGAATTTTTCCAACAACATCCGGTCGTGGTCGTAGGTGAGCTTTCGTCGAGCGTCACGCGTTGAAAACCATTTGACCCGATCGATTTCGCGGTTCGGCCGAAAGTCGCACTGGTCGTCGGTTAGCCGCCCAAGCCAGTAGGACACCTTCTTGTTGCCGCCTTTTACCCGATAGTTCACCTCGGGCAGTGGGTGACCAAGGCGCACGCGGTAACCAGTTTCCTCGTAGACCTCACGTACGGCCGTCTGCTGGAGCACTTCGCCCGGGTCGGCCTTCCCCTTGGGAAAGGTCCAGTCGTCATATCCGGGTCGGTGCACTAGCAGCACTTCGATGCCGCCGGTTGGTTTGACCTTGCGCCAAACAACGGCGCCGGCTGCTGGGATGACTCGCGTGGCCATTTTCAGTCCGTGCCTTCAGTCTCTAGATCGTCGCGCTTTTGCCCTACTGATCAGCATCTCTTGCATATCGTCTCCGGCGTGGTGAACCCATGAACCGTCGGGGTGCAGGTGCCACGAGGAAGTCGAGTCCGCGGCCATGGTTTGCAGCAGTTCGCTGAGTTGCTCCACATGCGCCGCGCTGGGGATCTGCACAAGAACTTCGACGCGACGGTCCAAGTTGCGGTGCATCATGTCGGCCGAGCCAATCCAGACATCGGTCTGACCTCCGTTGGCGAAGGAGAACACCCGGCTGTGCTCAAGGAAACGCCCCAGCAAACTGCGGACCCGAATCCGTTCGGACAGGCCGGGGATTCCCGGCCGCAAAGCACAAATCCCCCGGATGATCAGGTCGACGTCAACACCCGCGCAGGAGGCCTCGTAGAGCTTGTCGATGATGCCTTCATCGACAAGTGAGTTGACCTTGAACGAGATCTTGGCCGTTCGGCCGGCGCGGTGGTGGGCGATCTCGCGGTCGATCCGCGCAATCAGCCCCGACCGCAATTCCCGCGGCGCCACCAGCAAGGTGTCGTAGTCGCTGGTGATCGCATAGCCAGACAGACTGTTAAACAACTCGGTCAAATCATGGGTGATTTTCGGGTTCGTCGTAAGCAGACCGAAGTCCTCATAGTGACGGGCTGTTTTCGGGTTGTAGTTACCGGTGCCGATGTGGGCATAGCGGCGCAGTCCGTCCGGCTCGTTTCGAATGACCAACGCCAACTTGCAATGCGTCTTCAGTCCGACCAACCCGTAGACGACGTGGCAACCTGCACGCTCGAGTTTGCGAGCCCAGTGGATGTTCGCTTGCTCGTCAAATCGCGCCTTGATTTCAACCAGTACGAGCACCTGTTTACCTGCCCGCGCGGCATCGACCAGCGAGTCGATGATCGGCGAGTCGCCCGAAGTTCGATAAAGCGTCTGCTTGATCGCAAGCACTTGCGGATCGCTCGCGGCCTGTTCGATGAATCGCTGGACGCTCGTGGCGAAGGAGTCGTAGGGGTGATGCACGAGCACATCACGGTTTCGCAGGGCAGCGAACACATCTACTGGGCTGGAGGTTTCTACTTCGGCAAGATGTTCGTGGGTGCCTGGCACGAACGGCGCGAACTTGAGCTCTGGCCGGTCGACGTCGGCGATCTCGTTGAGACTGCGCAAGTCCAGCGGACCTTTGAGCCGGAACACCTCTTCTTCCCGGATTCCCAGTTCGCCAACCAGCAACTCCAAGACGTCCTCGGACATCGTTTCATCGACTTCAAGGCGCACCGGCGGGCCGAACCGGCGGCGCAGCAGTTCCTGCTCGAGCGCCTTGAGCAGGTTCTCCGCGTCGTCTTCTTCGACCTCAAGGTCTTCGTTTCTGGTGACCCGGAAGATGTGGCTGTCGATGATCTCCATGCCGGGGAACAAGCTGGCGAGGTTCGCTGAGATCACGTCTTCGAGCGCGACAAACCGGTCTTCTGAGGCTTCGATCCAACGGCTAATTACGTCGGGAACCTTCACCCGCGCGAAGTGGTCCGTGCCGGTCTTGGGGTTGCGGATTACCAGCGCGATATTGAGTGACAGACCTGAGATGTAAGGGAACGGGTGCGCCGGGTCGACCGCCAGTGGAGTCAAAACTGGGAATACCCGCTGGTGGAAGAACTCGGTTACGTGGTCACGTTCGGCTTCGGTCAGACCGTCCCAACGCAGGATCTGAATGCCTTCATCGGCCAATGTGGGGATAAGGGTGTCACGCAACAAACTCGACTGCTGTTCCATCAGTTCATGGCTGGCACGCAAACTCGTACTGAGCACGGCTCGAGGTTTCATGCCGCTGGCCGAGGGCACCGCTACTCCGGCTGCGATTCGGCGTTTTAGCCCGGCAATTCGGACCATGAAGAACTCATCTAGATTGCTGCCGAAGATCGCCATGAAGCGGATCCGCTCCAACAATGGCGTCGACGGATCACTGGCCAGCTCGAGCACTCTGGCGTTGAACGCGAGCCACGATAGCTCTCGATCTCCGAAACGGTCTTCGACGAACTTGCTCGGTCCCGAGTCGTACGGCGGATCCACATCGAACTCATCGGGTGAGGTGGCGAACGATTCGGGGACCGTCATATCGGCAGTCTCCATACGACCACCTTCGCACGGGAAGGTAAATCCCAGGTGAACAGCCGGTCTAGCCGAATGCTCGAACCGCCAGGTAGCCAATTGTGCCGATTAATGCCCACAAGGGCACCGACAGCAGGACCAGAGCAGTCATCGACCGGCGAAACTCTCGCGCCGCAATCGGTGAGTTGGCTAGCGGCGCAGCCAAACTGGTGTCTTTGCTCGGCTCGGCCGGCAGACGTAGCGCACGAGAGTGTTCCATCGCTCATCCTTTCGTTCTTCCGGGTCCGGAACGAACGCAACAGCAGAGGCTGTTGTTAGAGATGTTACATATGTTGTTGCAGTTGGGTATCGGAATGACGAAATCGGCTACTTCGCGCAATAAAGCACGTCTCTGGCCTTTTCGCTGAAGCCCAATTTGCGATAGACCGCCAGCGCGGTGAGGTTGTCGCCTTCGACATAAAGGTCGATCGCGCCAACTCCCATGCGCCACAGATGCTTTAGGCCAACGGCGGTTAGCGCTTGGCCTATTCCTGAACCGTGCGCGCTTGGGTCAACGCCGACCACGTAAACCTCGCCGCTGTCACCTTCGATCTTGGTCCAGTGGAAACCCACGATCCGGCCTTCGCTCTCGGCGATGAACAGGCCAGCAGGATCGAACCAGGGCTCGGCCCGGCGGCGGGCGAAGTCGGCTTCGTCCATTCGGCCCTGTTCGCGATGATC
>JAPXRA010000134.1:0-5597 GCA_033813795.1 Aeromicrobium sp.
ACCCGCACGGCATCGCGAGACAGCAGATCAACGATTACTTCGATATCAGAGGGGTTGCCTATGGCCATCAGTTCCGATCCGGCCGGCACCATGGCGTCACCCTGGCGCAAGACCGAAAGCACGGTGTCGATTTCGGCGGGGACAGCGGGTTTGCTGGGCGCGGGGATTTCAGCTTGACTGCGTTCGGAGTATCGCCACCAGAAGGTGACGAGCGCGCCGAGCGCTAGGCCGGCGGCGCCGAAAAGAATCTCTGAAACCTCCACGCCTTGATCGTAGGCGTAGTCGTAGAAATCACCACTATCGCAGCGACTTAAGTCAGCACGGTTTCGATTGGCGTTCACCTTCAGTTCACCGCAGGTCGCCCGATATTCACCTTTGCGCCCTAAGGTCAGGCTTATGCGCGACCAGTATTACGAGCACCTCGACCAAATCGTCGACGATCTCGTCATCATCATCGACCAAGTCCGAGCAGCAGTTGCCCTCTCCACCGAGGCGCTGCTGGAAGCCGACGCGAACAAGGCCGAGTCGGTGATTGAATCCGAGACCAAGATCGAGGGGTCCATCGACGAGGTCGAAGAGCGAGCCTTGATCCTGCTGGCTACGCAACAGCCGGTTGCGACTGACTTGCGCCAGCTGGTTTCCACTCTGCGGATGGTGGCCGACCTGCAGCGGATGAGTCACCTCGCGGTGCACGTGTCCAAGATTGCACGTCGCCGGATGCCCTACCCGGCAGTTCCGCAGCCAGTGCAGCCGCTGATCCGCGATATGGCCACGGTGGCAGATTCGATGACTGCTTCGGCGTCGAAGATCGTTTCAAATCGCGATCTGGGCGCGGCTGCCGAACTCGAACTCGAAGACGACGAGATGGACCGCTTGCGCAAGGAACTCTTCCGGGTGCTGCTTGAGGGGGAGTGGGAGCACGGCGTCGATACCGCAATCGACCTGGCACTGCTGGGTCGTTACTACGAGCGGGTCGGCGACCACGCAGTCAACATGGCCCGACGAGTGGTTTACCTCGTCACCGGAGAACTCCCAGTCAGCTGACTGATCGACAACAAACCCAAAAAGGATCGGCCCGGGCAGTTGCCCGGGCCGATCCTTCGTTGTATGGGGATTACTCGCTGGCCGACTCAGTGGCCTTTTCGGTGGCCTTGGTCTTAGGGGTCGCCTTCTTTTTCACCGGAGTCTTGGATACGTCGTCGTACATCTCGGTGCGTTCCACGATCGGAACTTCGAGCGAGGCAACGTCTCCACTGGCGCTCTCGAAGGTCACGGTCACGTAGGTGCCAGCTGTGGCGCCCTCCATGCCGAAGATGACTTCGCCACCAGGGCCTAGGGTCTTAAGCTCATTGGCTTCGAGCTGGATTGTTGGGTTTAGGCTGAACGTGCCAGTAGTCGCGTCCTTGTTGACGGAGAACTTAACGATTTCCTGCGGGTCGGCCGAAAGCAGCGCGCCGGAGAAGGTCGCCCGGCCGTCGCCGTTATCAACGAACAGGCCGTTGTAAACGTGGATAGGACCGGTGCGCAGGTTGGCGCCATCGGCAGCCTGATACTGCTGGTTCGTCTGAGCATCAAAACTCGTTCCGCACGCCGAAAGGGCGAAAGGTGCGGTGATGGCCAAGGCTACGGCGGCAACTGTGCGTCGTGTTCTCACACCGGCATCGTATCTGGATCATGTCCAGCGATTCCACTGTGGGAGGGGCACTAGGTGTGTTCTGTTATTCTGGTCACCTAAGAAAGGTGTATTCTCCATGGCTTTTACTGTCGGCGAAACCGTTGTGTATCCCAATCACGGCGCTGCAGTCATTGAAGACATCGAGATCCGGGCAATCAAAGGCGAGGACCGCACGTACCTCGTTCTCCGGATTATCGCTCAGAACGATCTGGTCGTACGTGTGCCGGCTGACAACGTGGATTTGGTAGGTGTTCGCGATGTTGTCGATGAGGCTGGTCTAGAGCGGGTGTTCAGCGTCTTGCGCGCCGAACACGTTGAGGAGCCGACAAACTGGTCGCGCCGGTACAAGGCAAACCTTGAGAAACTGCACTCCGGTGACGTGTTGAAGGTTTCCGAAGTTGTCCGTGACCTGTGGCGCCGCGATCACGAGCGTGGACTTTCCGCTGGCGAAAAGCGGATGCTCGCCAAGGCGCGACAGATTCTGGTTTCGGAACTTGCCTTGGCTGAAAATACCAACGAGGACAAGGCCGAGATTCGACTGGACGAAGTTCTCGCGTCCTAATCAAGTTTCCTCAAACGCCCGGCTTCGGCCGGGCGTTTGACGTTTCTAACCAAAAACTATTGCGGTAGCGATCGCGGCGATGCCCTCGCCGCGGCCGGTGAGCCCAAGCCCATCGGTGGTCGTTCCTGAAAGCGAAACAGGCGCGCCCAGAGCCTCGGTGAGTACGGCGGTGGCCTCGTCGCGACGAGGGCTGAGTTTGGGCTCGTTGCCGATCAACTGGACGCTCACATTGCCGATGGTCAGACTCGCCTCGGCCACGAGTTGGGCGGTGGCTCGGAGGAACTCCACCCCAGACGCGCCAGCAAACCGCGGGTCTGCGGTTCCGAACCGGCTGCCAATATCGCCAAGGCCGGCCGCGCTCAGCACGGCGTCGACGATTGCATGGGCGACGCAATCACCATCGGAATGGCCGTCGAGTCCGCGAGGGCTGTCTGGCCAGTACAAGCCCGCCACCCACAGTGGTCGACCAGGCACGAGTTCATGGACGTCGGTGCCGATACCGACCCGTGGCGTATTCACGCTCAGAACGTTAGCCCCTTCGCGGTCGGCGCGATCACATATGCGACCCCGCCGCTGCCGCGTAGCCAAGCCCGCTCGAACTGCGCCCGGTCGTAGACCCGGCGAACTTGGCTGTTCGTCCGGCCGGCCGGGTCATTCACGATCACTGCGCCGGATTTGGCAAAGCCGCGCACCACCAGCAGGTGGCCAGGCGTCGAACTGATCGGGGCACCGCTGAGTTCGCCGCGACCAAATGCAACCGAGACGATCACCGGCACGCCGGTGTTGATCAACTTTTCGACGCTACGTAGGTCGGCTAGGCGGTGAACCACAGCATCGGTGCGGTACAGCGAGGCGTAGGCGGTGTTGAACGGCCAAGTGCCGGTTCCATCGTAGGCAGAGTCGTAGGTGTAGCGGGCAGCGTGATCTACCCAGCCGTTGCTGTCCTTGGCCCAGGCGTATTGGCTCGCGGTCGGGCCTAGTTTGAAGTAGCGCAACACCATCGACGTCGAGGTCGGCGAACACCAGGCTTCGCCGCCGCCACCATATTGCCCGAAGTGTCCGCGGTGGATCATCTGCGAATAGGTCGGCACGGCTAGATCGACCTTCTTAGTCATGGTTGTTGCCGAAACTGCGGCAGTCTTCGAAAGGTAGGTAGACCAGCTGGCCGCGGCCCGAGTCAAGGTTGGGCTCTTGATTTTGCTCGACTCTCGTCGCAAGTCGATCCGCAGTTGCCAGGCCGAGAACGACGTACCCGATTTGGCGACGATGGTGTCGGTGTCGAGCCAAGCCAGCTTGTCGGCCTGCTTGCTGTGCGTAGTTCGTTTGCCGCCGGCCAGGCCGTGGCGCCAAGTCGCGACAGTCTTCCACTCGGTGGTGGTTTTTGAGTTCTTAACCCGCACCTTCACTTGCAGCCACGCACCAGAAGGCATCTG
This sequence comes from Aeromicrobium sp., assembly GCA_033813795.1. Classification (GTDB taxonomy): domain Bacteria; phylum Actinomycetota; class Actinomycetes; order Propionibacteriales; family Nocardioidaceae; genus Aeromicrobium. The sequence continues at coordinate 3,671 of JAPXRA010000134.1, forward strand.
GGAAACGTTCCACGATGGGTTGACCGCTTTGGCGCGCGGCGAACTAACCCACGGCGAGCGCCAAGTTGCCAACTTCTTGCCCGTTTGCAGTTTGAGATTCGGTTCCCATTGGCTTAGCTTCGGCGTGGGATAGCTTGCGGCGGTCGCCGGCGCACTCAAATTGGTGGCCAACAGTGCGGCTGCGATGGCCGCGACGGGGAAGAGTCGACGGAACACCGGATCAGGTTATGTGAAAAGAGTGAGCAATGGTAGAGAAGTGGCGTTCTCGATCCAAGTGCAGTGCTCAACGGCCGGCAGTTGGGCCGATAGGCTTAGCCCGTGACGCTGCACCTTTACGACTCGGCCACTAGGGCGACCCGACCCTTGGACCCAGTAGTCCCAGGCAAAATCGGGATCTACCACTGCGGGCTGACGGTGCAGGGGCCACCACACATCGGTCACATCCGCAAAGAAGTTGTCTTTGACGTGCTGCGCCGTTGGCTGGAACGCTCTGGTCTCGAAGTGACGATCGTGGCAAACGTGACCGATATCGACGACAAGATCTTGGCCAAAGCCACCGAAACTGGCGAGCCTTGGTTCGCGGTGGCATACCGAAACGAACGCGCACTGCACGCGGCCTATGAAGTGCTCGGCTGCACGCCGCCAACCTACGAACCACGCGCCACCGGCCACGTGCCCGAAATGATCGAGATGATGCAGACCTTGATCGAGCGCGGGCACGCCTATGTCGCGGCCGACGGTTCGGGTGACGTCTACTTCGATGTTCGCTCCTGGCCGGCATATGGCGAACTGTCGAACCAACAAGTCGACGACATGCAGGCCGCGGCCGATGCGCCGATTTCTGGCAAGAACGACCCGCGTGATTTCGCGCTCTGGAAAGGGCACAAGGCTGGTGAACCCGAATCGGCCGCCTGGCCGACGCCGTGGGGCCGCGGCCGTCCGGGCTGGCATTTGGAATGCTCGGCGATGGCCGCCAAGTACTTGGGTACCGAGTTCGACATTCACGGTGGCGGTTTGGACCTGCGCTTCCCGCACCACGAGAACGAACTCGCGCAGTCTAGGGCGGCGGGGCAGAAGTTCGCCCGGGTGTGGATGCACAACGCGATGCTCAACCTCGGCAACTCCAAGATGAGCAAGAGCGTCGGCAACACCCTGATGGTCAGCGAAGTGGTCAAGCGGGTGCCGGCCATCGCGCTGCGTTACTACCTCGTCGCCGCGCACTACCGTTCGATCATCGAGTACAGCGAAGAGTCGTTGGCCGAGGCCGCTACCGCATTCGCCCGGATTGAAGGTTTTTGCTTGCGGGCGGCCGAACTCGTCGGTCAGGCCGAATTAGGTGATGTCCCGGCGGCGTTCGCGGCCGCGATGGACGACGACCTTTCGGTGCCGGCGGCCCTCGCGGTACTGCAGGGCGTTGTCGGCGAAGGAAACAAACTCTTAGCCGCCGGTGCCTCACCAGAACTTCTTGAATCCTTGGGTCAGGTTCGGGCCATGCTTGAAGTCCTTGGGCTGGACCCGTTTACTTGGAACTCGAAGGAACAGCGCGATCAAGGTGCCGACGCGGCACTGGTGCAATTGGTGCAGGCGCTTTTGGCCGAGCGAACCCAAGCCAAGGCGAGCAAGGATTGGGCTCGCGCTGATGCGATCCGAGATCAACTGACCGAAGTTGGGATAGAGCTTGAGGACACCGCCTCGGGCACCCGCTGGAATCTGAAGGGTGGCCGTTGATGGCCGGTAACAGTCAGCGCCGAGGCGCAATCAAAAAGACCGGTAAGGGCAACCCGACGGCGGGCTCTGGCGGTCGGCGACGACAGGGGCTCGAAGGCAAGGGCCCGACGCCCAAGGCCGAAGACCGGCCAAACCACAAGAAGTACAAGATGGCCAAGGCTGCCGACAAGCGCCAGACGGGCCGACCGAAGCGGCGCAG
>JAPXRA010000135.1:0-5447 GCA_033813795.1 Aeromicrobium sp.
ACCCAAACGGGTTGGCGGCCTTCTCGACTAGTAGCTCAGACGCTCACCGGAGTGTCAACGTCATTCTTGGCGTATCCGCCCGAATTGTCAGACTTGAACCGGAAGGCCAAAACCGCACCGAGCAAAATCAGCAGGGCACCGATTCCGCCGAGGGTCAGCGGCAGCCACGTGCGAACGGCCCGCAGTGCTGCTGACTTCGACTTGTAGGTGTCGATGTTGCCTTGGATGGTTTCTGGGGTGAAGGAGCTGACCGTGTCCATTGCGACGACCGGCACCGAGCCGGGCTCGTCCCAGATCAGCATCTGCTTCTGGTCCTCTTCGACCTTGATCATCGCGCCGGTCTCGGGCTCAACCCAGATTGTGCGGTTGTTCTCGTAAGTACGGTTGACCTCAACCGAACCGGTGTCTTCCAGACCGAAGATGCCGCGCGGGACCTCACGGGTGCCGAACACAGTCTCTGGAACGTAGCCTTCGAAACGGTAGGTTTCGATGCTGCCATCGGTGCCTTCAACCTTTTCGGTGCCCTTGTATTCCATGTCCATCGGTGCGCCGATGGTGCCGTCCCAGTACTGGTACGTCTTCTTCTGGGTGTTGAACGGGAACTTGATGATCTGACCTTCGAAGGTCTGCGGCTCGCCCTTTTCGGTGGCGCCGGACCAGTCGAGTGCTTCACCGGTGAACCGATCGATCGCGAAGGTGCCTTCGTAGAAGTCCATCGGCGGGGCTTCACCGTTGTTGTCGGTGTCCTGGCCCTTGGTCAAGACGGCGGCGTTGACGCCGAGTTCGTCGGAAACTTCCTTGGCAAGATCAGGGTCGCCAATTACGGTGACGGTCGCCTGGATAGGCCCCGAACCCGGTGCGACATTGTCCGCGTCAAAGAACGTGGCGTTGTCGTCGGTGATGAATAGCCGCGTGTTCTGGTCCAACGGGACCACGGCTAGTTTGTCGTAGGTGTAGAACTTCAACGCCAGCCCGAGCGTGAGCAAAAATGCGCCCAGCGTCAGGAAAGTCACAGCTCCACGAGAGAACTTCCGCACAGGTGCCTCCGGATAGTAGTTAGTCGGAACGTCACAAATGTGAGTTACCTCTCGCAGAGGGTAGCACCACATTAGTTCCGAATGTGCGAAACCCTACCGGTCAGTATCTCTGCGGCTTGCTCAAAACTCATCCCTGAACGCCCGACGTCTAGCCAGTGAACGCCAGCCGAAGTCGCGGCGAGTCGGTCAGATACTTGGTCGCCAACAAAGATCACCCGATCTGGACGTGCCCAACTCGCCCGCTCAAGTGCGCGAAAAATCATGCCTGGCAGGGGTTTTCGACAATCGCAAGTGTCGGTTTCGTGGCCACAAACCTCGATCGCGTCTAGCCGCCCGCCCTTGCGGGCCAGCCTAGCGATGAGTGCGCGGTGGACTTCGATCAGCTGTGACCGACTTAGCCGCCCGGTGGCCAGCCCGCGTTGGTTTGTTACCAGAGCCGTTCGCATCCCTGAGCGGGTAACTTGAGCGACCAAGTCGGCCGCACCGGGCAGCAGACGCAGTTCGCTAGCAGAACTGATGTAGCCGGGTCGGTGCACGTTTAGGGTGCCGTCGCGGTCGAACAGCACCAGATCCCATGGCTTGCCCGGATCCGGCGGCGAAATAAGTTCGCGGTCTTCGCCGAGCAGGGCAGCATCGGACCAGTCAGACACCATCTAGCCCGCGTGACCTGGCTGAGAGAGCACATCGACCGCCTCGCACCAAGCGTGCGCCCAAAGCATGTGAACCTCCTGGATCCGCGGGGTGTAGTCCGAGGGCACGTGCAGGACGTGATCGGCCTTGCCCGGCAGTTCTCCCCCGGTGGATCCGGTGAGCGCGATCGTGGTCATCGACAACTCCTGGGCCGCGGCCAAGGCGCGCACGATGCTCGCGCTTCGTCCGCTGGTCGACATCGCCAGCAGCAAGTCGCCGGGGCGCCCGAGCGAACGCACGCCGCGCACGAAAACGTCGTCAAAGCCGTAGTCGTTGCCCACCGCAGTAATCGAGGTAAGCGAATCGGCCAGGCAGACGGCCGGAAGTGGTGGTCGGTCCAAGATGCACTTTCCGACGAACTCGGCGGCGATGTGGCTCGCGATCGCCGCGCTGCCGCCATTGCCGGCCACCAAGATGGTTCCGCCCGCCCGCAAAGTCTCCACAACGGCGCGACCCGCGGCGTCCACGGCCGCGACCAACTCCGGTGCGGTCAAGGCTGCGGCAAGTTCGGCCCAACCAGCGATCGCGTCACTTTGATACTGCGTGACTACCTGATCGACGGCCTTGTCACTGGCATCGTGCAACAGATGGTGGTTTGGCGTGCTCAACTCTGACCCCTCCAGGTGACTAGTCCTTCTCTCGAGAAGGTGAACTCAGAAACCATCAGACCCATCCGGGTGAGTTCTTCGGCCACAATATGGCGTCGTTCGAACTCGCAGATGAAGGTCAGGTGGCCGCCGCCACCGGCGCCGGTCACTTTTCCGCCTAGCGCACCTAGTTTCAATGCTCGGTCGATCGCCTCGTCGATTAGCGGCGTGGCGATTCGATCGGACATTTTCCGCTTCTGTTCCCAAGCCTCGCCAAGGAGTCGACCCAAGGTGTCGACCTCGCCGCGCACGAGCGCCTGCTTCATCTCGTTGGCCAACTGCTTTTGTGCCCGCAGCGCCTCGAGCGTGGCTTCTTCGCCGCGGTTGTAGCGCGAGACTTGGTCGTCGATGATGTGATCGCTGACGCGCGTCTTGCCGGTGTAGGCCAGCAACATGTTGTGTTCGAGTTCGTGCATCGTCGACTCGCGAATCCGCAGCGGGTTGACCACGACTTGGTCGGTGAACTCGATGAAGTTGAATCCGCCGAAGGCAGCCGCGTACTGGTCTTGCGCACCGCCGGGGATGCCGAGGTCTTCACGTTCGAGTCGGAACGCAAGTTCGGCGACTTCGTATTCAGTCAGGTCTAGACCAAGGTATTGGGCAACGACGCCGATTACCGCGACCATCACCGCGCTGGAGGAGCCAAGGCCAGAGCCCGGCGGCGCATTCGTATGGATGAACAGGTCGAAACCGGTGGCCGGCTTGGCGCCGGGGTATTCGCGCAGTCGGGCGATGGTCGCTTTGGGCAAGTCGAGTTGACCGTCGAGTTCGGGCTCGTCATCAAGGTGGAAGCCAACAGTTGAGTTGAAGTCCAGTGACTTGATTGTCACTTGGCCGTCAGCGCGCGGGCGCAGCGTGCAGTATGAGTACGCCGAAATAGTGGCCGAGAGAACCGCACCGCCCTCACGCTCGGGGAACGGAGCGACGTCGGTTCCGCCGCCAGCAAAGGAGATCCGCAGCGGAGCTCTCGCGCGCAATACTGGTCGACGCACGTCACCTGACGTCGTCGCGTCGGCGCGCTCCTGCGAAGGTGATGCCATTGGTACTAACCTCCAGGATGTGGCCCGCGCCACTTTTCTGTGGGGCGTGACCACGACAACCTACCCGATAACCAAGTCCTCGGAGGTCTCATGGGCCACTTGCGCCTCGTGCACGGCTTGCGCGCCGTGGCTGCCTTACTTGTCTTGGTGTCGCATGTCGGGTTCTGGACCGGTGCCACCGGACTGGATCTAGTCGGTGGTCTGATCGCTCGCGGCGACGCCGGAGTTGCCGTTTTCTTCGCCATTTCGGCGTTCTTACTCTTGCGGCCGATGGTTCGTCGCACCTTGGCTCACCAAGAGCCGATTAGGCCCGGCAGTCGTTACTGGGCTCATCGCGCGGGCCGGATCTTGCCGGCGTACTGGTTGACGCTTTTGGCGGTGGTCGTGGCCGCCGCAACGCTTTCGTCCGCGGGCGGAGTCGGCGGGATGAAGAAGGTGCTCGCCCATGTGTTCTTGCTGCAGGGCTACACCCAAGACTTCTATCAGTCGTTTACCCAGACCTGGAGTTTGACCACCGAGGTCACGTTCTACCTCTTGGTGCCGGTCATTGGTGCGGTTGTCGTTCGCCGTTTTGGCCGACGTGACGCCGAACGAGCCACCAGCGAACTTCTTGCTTGGCTCGGCGTGAGTGTCGTGGCTGGAGTCTGCACCCAAGCCCTCGCCCACCTTTGGGCCCAGTCCGGATCAACTCAGGGCGCAGCGGTGTTGGCCACAAGCGTGCTGGGCCACTGCGCTTGGTTCGCGGCAGGCCTGGTTGTTGCCGTCTTGATCGAGGCCCGTCAAGCCGGCGTTGGACCCCTTAGCCGCCCTTCGGCGTTTACCGCAGTTTTCGATTCGCGAGCGACTTTGGTACTGCTGGCGGTGTTCGTGTTCGCGCTGGCGTCCTCGCCCTTGGCTGGTCCGCGCGATCTGTCCTCCCCCACTTTGGCCGAAGCCGCCTTCAAAGAAGCGGCCTATACCCTGTTCGCGCTGCTCCTGTTGGCCAGCGCTGCCACCGAACCGCGGGCGGAGTCGCTGGCCGAATCGCTGGCCGGCGCCCCGGTCGTGGCCTGGCTTGGCAACATTTCTTATGGCATCTTCTTGTGGCACGTCCTAGTGCTCCAATTGGTCTTCGCTGCCACCGGTTCGGCCTTGTTCGCCACCGGGTTCTGGTGGGTTCTTTACGCCGTGGTCGGCTTCACCCTGGCAATTGCGAGCCTGTCGTGGCTGCTGCTTGAACGTCCGACGATGACGTGGGTGCGGTGTCAAACAGACCACGCAACAGCAGCGAAACGGTGAACAGCCCACCAAGTTGCCCCAGTACTGCACCGCTGGAGCCTTGGTCAACGACACCGAGCGTCGCCATCGCGACGCCGACCCCTGTCATGGTCAGCAGGGCAGCCGGCGCAAGGAACCGACGTGGCACCGACCCAGCCGCAACCGCCAGCGCCGCGCCAAAGACTCCCCCGGCGGCGAACCCGACCAGCACGCAGACAGCGCCTCCTAGCCATTGGCGACGGTGAATAGTTTCTGGCTCGGCCAACTGCCAGGAGAGTTTGGACTTCCTAGTCCAGAAAAGCAGCGCGAACGCGACCAAGGCGACTACTGGCCCGGCCAACAGCCCGGCTCGCTGAGCGGTGGTCGGCCCGAAGTAGATCTCGATCGTCGTGGCCGCAGCAGTCGCTGGCACGACGAATCCTTGCCGCCAGCCGTCAACGACCAGACTTTCGAGCTGTTTACCGTCGCTCGTGCGTGCCCGCCAACCCTGGTTTGCCGACTGCGCTAGGGCGATCACCGCCTCTTCGCCCGGGCCGACTTTCGCCTCGACCTGTCCGCCAACCAAGCGACCAGAGCGGACTTCGCGGGTAACTTGCGTGGACGGTGCCCCCTGGCCAATGGTGAGCTGGTCGATTCGCACCTGCTCGGCCATCGAGGTTCTTACTTCAACCGTCGACTTGGCGACCTTGACCTTCGAGTCGCCGCACGCGGCCAAGTCGATCGGTGCGCCGGCCGCTAACGAATCACGCGAAACCGGTCCGCCAAAACGAACTTGT
>JAPXRA010000136.1:0-5446 GCA_033813795.1 Aeromicrobium sp.
GCGGTCGGCGTCCGGGTCCGATGCCACCACGATGTCGGCGTCGATCTGGTCAGCCAGCGCTAACGCCAGGTCCATCGCCCCGGGCTCTTCGGGGTTGGGGAACGCTACAGTTGGGAACGTTGGGTCGGGCTCGGCTTGGCTCGCCACCACCTGCACGTCGGTGAACCCGGCGGCTTTGGCCCCCTCGGCAAACAAGCGTCCGCCGACCCCGTGCATCGGCGTGTATGCCACCCGCAACTGCTGCGGGCTGGGCGGCACAGTCGCCACCACGGCCGCCAAATACGCATCCGCGACCTGGGGGCCAAGCACGGTGTAGCCCGTGTCGCGGGCTAGGTCGTTGACCGCGCCGACTTCGTCGATGCAGGCTGCAATTTCGGCGTCGGCCGGCGGCACGATCTGGCTGGTGTCGGCCAGATAGACCTTGTAGCCGTTGTCGCGGGCGGGGTTGTGCGAGGCGGTCACCATCACCCCGGCGGAGGCTTGCAGGTGCCCGATCGCGAAAGCGAGCACGGGGGTTGGCAGGTGCTCGGGCAACAACTTCGCTTGCACTCCGGCCGCTTGCATGATTTCGGCGGTGTCGCGGGCGAACACCTCTGAGTTGGTGCGCGCGTCGTAGCCGATCACGATGCTCGGTTCGGGCGCGGTCTTGACGAGGTAGGCGGCCAGTCCGGCCGCGGCACGCGCGACGGTTACCCGGTTCATTCGCATCGGGCCAGCGCCGAGTTCGCCGCGCAATCCGGCCGTGCCGAACTCGAGTCGTCCGGCGAACCTGGCCGCAAGTTCCGTGGTGTCACCGGTTGTTTCGGCGGACTTGAGCAACTCGACCAACTCCGCGCGAGTCCGTTCATCAGGATCCTGGGCCAGCCAAGCATTGGCCGCTGCGACTACGTCCATGCTGTTCACCTCGCTCGAAGTCAGATGGTGGGAAGTATTTGAGCGAGCAGGGCGCCCATTCGAACCGCGGCCACTTGGCCAGCCTCGAGCACTTCGGCGTGGTTGAGTGGCTGCTCGCTGATCCCAGCGGCGAGGTTCGTCACCAGCGAGATCCCGAGCACTTCCATGCCGGCCTCGCGTGCGGCGATCGCTTCGAGGGTGGTCGACATGCCGACCAAGTCACCGCCAAGGATTCCGGCCATCTTCACTTCGGCGGGGGTTTCGTAGTGCGGGCCGGGGAACTGGACGTAGACGCCTTCGTCGATGCTCGGGTCGACTTGGCGCACCAGTTCACGCAACCGGGTCGAGTACAGGTCGGTCAGGTCGACGAAGTTCGCGCCGCTGATTGGACTGGTGGCAGTCAAGTTGATGTGGTCACGGATTAACACCGGCGTGCCGGGCGCCCAAGCAGGATTTAGCCCGCCGCATCCGTTGGTCAACACCATCGTCTTGACCCCAGCGGCGGCTGCGGTGCGCACCTGGTGGACGACGGCCGAAACTCCCTTGCCTTCGTAATAGTGTGTGCGACCGAGGAAGACGAGGGCGCGCTTTTGGCCTACTCGCACCGAACGGATCGTGCCGCCGTGTCCGGCCACAGTTGGTTTTGAGAATCCGGGCAGTTCCTCGGCCGCGATCTCGAATTCGGCTTCGCCGATCGCGTCAGCCGCAGGTAACCAACCCGAACCCATCACCAAGGCGATGTCGTGTTGGCCATTGAGGCGTTCGCGCAATACCGACGCGGCTTCTTGGGCAAGTTCGTACGGGTCCATCTGGCCACAATATCTGGCCGAGGACCGCAGTGGGCGTACGCTACAACGGTGCCGAAGATCATCGGAGGCTCCCTGACGGAGCACCGCGCCGCAACCAGACGCCGCGTGTTCGAAGCCGTGGTCGACCTGTTGAAGGACCGCTCGTTCGACGCGATCACGATGGCCGACATTGCCGCGCGAGCCGAGGTCGGCCGTTCGGCCCTGTACAACCATTTCAAAGACAAAGAAGATGTGGTGGTCGCCTTCGCCGGCGAGGAAACCGATCGGTACTTGGTGCAGTTGCGGCAGCGGCTAGCCGGGATCGAGTCTCCAACTGGTCGCTTGGAGGCGTATGTGCGTCACCACGTCGAAACCTCCGAACAGTTCCACATCGGCTTGGGCCCTGAACTGCGCGCGATTCTTTCGCCAGCCTCGGCGATGGCGATGCGCGAACACGTGATCGCGGTTGAGCAGACGTTGACCCAGATTTTGGCCGACGGTGCAGCCTCTGGCGAGTTCAAAATCGACGACCTTCGCGCGACTGTGTCGCTGGTACACGCGACCCTGTCGGCCCGGCACGCCTCGGCCGACACCACCGCCAAGTTCGTGTTGGGTGCAGTTGCTTCGAGTTAAGCGCAGCGAAGGGCCCGGCCAAGCGGCCGGACCCTTAGCAAATCAACTGCTGCTACTTCTTGATCTTTAGCGTTCTGATCTTGGTGTAGCCGCGGGCTTGGTAGTTTTTGTCGCCGTAATAGGTGACATAGACCGTCCAGGTGCCCTTCTTTAGTTTGGGCAAAGTGACCGTGCGCGAACCGGCAGTGAGAGTCGCATTGACGTACTTCACTGACGTGCCCTTGGCAACTTTGATGCGAACTTTGCCAGTCGGGGTGGCCTTGCCCTTTGCCGCGCCCACCTTCACTGTGGCCTTGCCGGTCTTCTTCGAACTTGGAGTTTTGGTGATCTTCAAGGTGGGTTTTGCGGCAGTTGCCTTGGTGGCCTTCGCGGTGCTGAAGCTCGCCGATACTGGAGCGAGTTCGGCGCCTTCTGTGTACATCGCGCCGCCTTCATAGACGAAGAGACTCTCGCCTGCTTTGGTGAGCGTGGCCGGAGCCGCGGTGATCGTTGTCGTGGCCGCAGTCGTGGCCACTTTGCCGGTGAGGTTGATGGTCGCGAGGATTAAGTCGTCATGGAATGTGCCTGCGCTGTCGGTGGCGTCGACTACCAAGTTGGCGTTGTTGCCAGTCGCGATGAGTTTCGGTTTGGTGATGGTGAAGTTGAGTGCGCCGTGGTGTCCGGTGTAAGTAACAGCACCGCGAGTCGCGAGCGAGCCGCTGGAAGTGGACCATTGCCCAGTCGCTGAAGCGAAGGTGGTGACGCCGGCAGCGGTGCCGGGGTCGGTCGCCGGAGCGGTCGCCGTGATGGTGCCTTGGGCGATCGGTCCGACAAGGTAACTACGAAACGACGCTTTCAGGCCCCACGAGAGAGTTCCGCTGGATACGGTTTCGCCTTCGGCGGCGTGGGCCGTGGGGGTGTTGAGGGCGAATGCCCCGGCGATGAGCGTGGCTGCGGCCAAACTGCCGACTAGACGCCGATGCAGCTGGGTGGCTGGATTGATTCCTGACATCCCGATCCCTTCGGTAAGTGGATCGGTCCCCCCGATCCGTTAGGTTTACCTTCCTTACCTTACCGGCCGCGCCGCGCCGCGCCATCGCCAGAACCCACAGCGTTGAGTAGCGCTCAGATCACTTGGTGACCTTGACCGAACCCACCTTCACGTAGCTGCGAGCGTTGTAGTTCGCGTTGCCGGTGTAGGAGGCGCGGATCGTCCACGTGCCCTTGGCGAGCTTGGGCAAGGTGGCCTTACCCGAGCCGCTGCGGACGCTGACCTTCACGTACTTGGTGGATTTGCCCTTGGTCAGCTTCAATTTGACCGTCCCGGTCGGGGCGGTGGCACCCTTTACGCCGGTAACCGTCACGGTCGCCTTGCCCGACTGCTTTTTTGTGGGCTTCTTGGTGACCTTGACCTTGGTGCTGGCGGCGGCCTTCTTGACCGTGACCTTGAAGGTCTTGGTCGACGACAAGTGAGTCTCGGCGTCCGGGGTGAAGGTCGCGGTGTACGTCTTTGAGCTGACAGCGGTCTTCTTGCTGATCGCGAAGCTCACCTTGCCCGTGGGGTCGGTGGTCTTGGTGCCCAGGCCCGGCACCTTGACCGAGCCGGCAACGCCGGCGTCGAACTTCAAGGTTCCGCCCTTGCCGAAGGTGGTGGTCAGGCCGGAGGTCGAAACCGAAGTTGCCGTCTTAAACTCGACCGGCGTGTAGGTCTCAAACGATGCCACCTTGGCGCTACTTCCGCCGAAGGTGTAGATGCCGTAGTTGACCGCCGCTGCAATCGGATCCTCGATTGCGGCAGCCGCCGCGTCAGCTTCGGCCTTTGAAACTACCAACGTCGCCGAGAAGGTGCCGTCGTCGTTCAGTTTGACGCAAGGGTCGTGACCCTGGTCCAAGGCGCACTTTCCGGCAAATAGTGGATCGGTTTCGGCGGTGGTGTACGACGGCTCGGGGATAGCCCAGAACCGCGAACGGTTCGTGATCGGACGGGCGGTCTTGTCGATGCCCGCTGACGGGCGCCAATCGGCAGCGAACTTGCCGAACGCGACGAACACTCCGGCGCGCTGATCCTTGAACGGGACGTTCTCGCCGATCGCAGTTGCCGGGTTGAACCCACTGCCATTGACGGTCACGGTCGCAGTCTCGTTGTCGAGGAACGAAACCTTTTCGACTGCGACGGCGGGTTCACTGAACTGAATCGGGGTGAAGGTCTCAACGTCGGCAGTGGTCGAACCGCTACCCGCGAAGGTGTAAATGCCGTAGTTGGCATGGGTCGCATCGATTCCAGCGAGTGCGTCAGCCGCAGTTTTCGACACCGTTACCGTGGCGCTGAAGGTGCCGTCGGCGTTGAGTTCGACGCACGGGTCGTGATCGCCTTGGACGGAACACGGACCGGCCAAGATGGGTTCGTTAAGTGAATCTGCTGGTAGCGCCCAAACCTGGGATGCGACCTTTCGCGTACTGGACGCGGCGCCAGCCGAAGGTTTCCAGTCGTTGGCGAACTTCCCAAAAGCGATGTAGAAACCGGCCGGCTTGCCTTGAAGCGGCGGGCGGGTGCCAACGGCTGCTGCCGGGTCAAAGCCCGTTCCGGTCACCGTGACTGTTGCGGTTTCGTCGGCAAAGAACTTCACCTTCGAAACTGTGATGCTTGGTTGAGTGGCGGTGAAGGTGGCATTCAACGGATCCAAAACCGTGCCCGGCTCATAGAGGCGGTTGCCCAGTCCGATGAACAAGTCAGCGCCCGGATCGGTGAGTGTGGTCTCGGCACCGGTCACTGTCACCGTCGATCCGGTCTTGCTGATCTTGCCGGTCAAGTCGACGTTGACGATGGCGATGTCGTCGTGCGTTTCGCCTTCGCTGTCTACCGCGTCGACGATCAGGCTGGCGCCGCTGGCCGACCGGACAAGTCGGGGGTCAGAGATCGTCAAGTTCAGTACCCCGGCATGGCCGTTGAAGTTGACCGATCCGGTGGTGTTGACGGTTCCACCGCCGCTCAACCAGGTGCCGCTGCTGCCAGTGAAGGTGGTTTCGGTGCCGTTGTCGGTGGCGCCGTTGCTAGTCGTGATTTTCCCGTGAGCAGCGCCCGCGGTCACATACGAACGGAAACTCTTCTTCACTCCCCAAGAGATCGAAGAGTTGGTGATTTCGCCGGGAGC
>JAPXRA010000137.1:0-5444 GCA_033813795.1 Aeromicrobium sp.
TGCCGGGGTCAGGTTGGATCTGCGAAGTCGCCGTGCCTATTTCGAGGGCCGCGAGGTTGACCTTTCGGCGCGGGAATTCGCGCTGGCCGAAGTGCTCATTCGACACCGGGGCCAAGTGCTCTCGCGCGAACAGTTGCTCTCACACGTTTGGGGATACGACTTCGATCCGGGCTCGAACATCGTCGACGTCTACATCGGATATCTACGCAAGAAACTGACCCCGGAGTTGGTCACCACGGTTCGCGGCGTTGGCTACCGAGTGCAGTGACTCTCTGGGTTTTACTTTCGCAGACTGAATCCCGAAAGACGCGCTGTCGGCAGGGCGGCCAAGATCGGCTCAACTCGCTCCACCAGTTCTGGAGCACTGGGCCGATTGGCCGGATCGAACTCTAGGCAGTCATAGATTAGACCGGCCACCGGAGCAGGCACGAACTTCGGGATCGGCGCCGGTGGGGCTATCAGTTGGGGCCACTTCGCTTCGGGGGTGACGCGCCAGGCGCGATGGCCGACCGCCGCCCGATAGAGCGTCGCGCCGATCGACCAAATATCAGCCGCGGGCGTGATCGGCCCGTACTTGATCGGGTCGCATTGTTCCGGGGGCATGTACTCGTCGGTGCCAACCGGATAGTCCAGTTCTGCCGCCGCCTCAGTCGACATCGCTAGGCTCAGGTCGATGAGCTTGGCCGGGGCGCCCATGATCACGTTGCTTGGCTTGACGTCCAAATGGGCTAATCCCCGGGTATGTAGGTAGTGGATACCGCCGGCCAGTTCCAACGCCAATGGCATTAGCTGGTGCAGTTGCACCGGTCCGTCGCGAAAGATTTGGGCAGACAGCGTTGGTCCGTCCAGGTGCTCAAGCACCATGAATGGACGATCAGACTCGTCGTGATACTCGAACAATCGCACGATCGACGGATGCGCTAACTGACTCAGCAGTTCAATCTCACGCCTCGTGGCAGCCAATGCGTCCGGGTCACCAGCAAGCTCTGGCCGCACTATTTTTACGACTACTGGCGAAAGTCGATCTTCGTCATAGGCCAACCAGACTTCGTGATGGACTCCCCCACCCAGTTCAGACAGCCCAACCAGACCCGGCGGCAAGTTCGCCGCCGGGTCTGAGGTTGAAACTGGCGCAGACAACGTCAGGCCCGATCTGCAGTGTTGACAGAAGGTGCCGTGTTTGCCGTTGGCGCGGTCTTTGCACTTGGCGCAGTCACTTTCGACGGCTGTGACACCACTGTCTTGCGGCTCGGTGCCGTCACCTTCGACGGCTTCGAGACGACGGAGACCTTGGACTTCACGCTCGGCGCCGTCTTGACGGTGTTGACCGAGACCGGTTCAGCCGTGCCAGCACCCGGCGCCGAAGTCACCTTCGAAACCCGGGTGTTGATGGTGTTCTGGGTCGGGTCGGCGGTCGGGTCAGCCGTTGGGTCGGGGGTCGGGTCGGTTTCCACGGTGGAAACCACGCCGATGCTGTTCTCATCTCGCTTGGCCGGATCGGCCGGGTCGTCAGCAATTGCTTGAGCAGCCAAGGCGCCGCCGGTGGTCAACGCGACCGCACCGGCCATGGCCACAATCGATGTTTGAACGAACTTGTTCATGTCTACTCCTCATCCTCTTTGTTCCACTCTCACCAAGTTCGGTGAGACTCAAGTGAGACAAAGATGAGAGAACTCTCATCAAACCAAGTTCCGCCAAGGGCGCAGTAGCCGTTCGTAGATCCGCGAGATCGTTGGCCGGTCTCGCCAAGTTTCGGCTTCCAATGGCTCGGCGCGAGCCGTGTCAGTGGCAAAAATCTGACTCATTCCAGCAGCAAAATCAGAATCCAAAACCTCAAGATTGATTTCGTAGTTTCCGGTAAGACTCAACCGGTCGATATTTGCCGTTCCAATCGTCGACCACTGTCCGTCGATAGTCATCGTCTTGGCGTGAACCATGTGGTCGCGATACCGCAAGATCTCTACGCCAGCATCTAACAGTCGGCCGAAGTAGCCGCGCGCCACGAAGTCGGCCACCACGTGGTTGGAGATCCGTGGCACCAGAATCCGCACTCGAACGCCCCGGCGGCTGGCTTCGATCAGCGCCTCCAAGATGTTGCGATCTGGAATGAAGTAGGCCTGAGTAATTTCGATCGTGTGCTTGGCGCGGTCAATCGCTTCTAGGTACATTCCGCGAATCGGATAGATCAATTGGCGCGGCACGTTTCGGTGCGCCCGCACGTGAGGGTCCCACGAGGCTGCGCTCAGCGGTCGCAGCAGGTCGTCTGGGTTGGCGTCATTCCAAAAGTCAATGAACGCGTTTTCTAAGTCCCAAAGCGCCGTACCGGCAACAGACATGTGGGTGTCTCGCCACTGGTTTTCATACAGGGAGCCAACGTTGTAGCCGCCAACGAACCCGATCTGGTCATCGACCACCAAGATCTTGCGGTGGTCGCGCCCCCACGTCCGCGGCGAAAGGATCGCCAACGTCCGTGGGAACACCGGGAACCGCAGCACCTTGATTGGAGCAGGGAAATCAAAGAACTTAGCCCGCACGACAAGGTTGGCGAAGCCGTCATAGATTACAAAAACTTCGACGCCGCGGTCGGCAGCAGCGATCAGAGCGCGCTTGAACTTTCGTCCCATTTGGTCGTTCTTGATGATGTAGGACTCGAACAAGACCCGTGTCTTTGCCCCCGCGATCGCCTTGAGCATGTCGTCAAAGAGCGCCTCGCCAGACACGTAGACATCTGCTCTGGTGGAATCGCCGACGTCGAAGCTTTGTGCTTCGACTCGCGGCAGCGGCTCAAGGTTTCTCGACCGGATCGTCTTTCGAACCTTGGTCGCAGTCATGAGCGAAACCACGGCGGCAGTCTGGATACCCAGAATCGCCAGCAGGACTCGACGAATGACCAACTTTGGCGAAACCGGACGAAACCGCATGGGCTCCACCCTAGGCGAACACCGCAAGCGGTTTGGCTTCGTCGCCGACACGCTCGTACAGCGCCAAGAACTGTCCGTTAGGAGCGAATAGGGCAACCGGCCCTGCGGCGGGCAACTGCTCGGCGATTTTTCGGCCGAATCGAACGTTGGCCGCGTTGTCGTCGGACAACACCACCGAGGGGAATGACGACTTCGCCACTTGATCGATCGGCACAACAGAGAACTGGTTTTCTAGTTCAGCCAAAGTGCGAGCCAAGTCCAGACCGAAGCCGCCTACTCGGGTGCGCCGCAAGGCGCTAAGGTGCCCGCCGACACCCAAGGCAACACCTAAGTCGCGTGCTAGGGCGCGGATATAGGTTCCGCTGGAACAAACCACCCGAACATCGATTTCGGCACGTTCACCCGGCCGGAAGGCCAATACCTCGAAGACGGAAACCTCGACCGGTCGGGCCGCCAGTTCGACGTTCTCGCCCGCGCGAACCCGGGCGTAGGAACGTTTGCCATCAACCTTGATCGCCGAGACCGACGACGGCACCTGCATGATCGATCCAGTTAGCGAAGTGATCGGTGCCAAGAGGTCTGACTCACCGATCACCGAGGCGTCGGCCGTTTCGGTGACTTCACCCTCGGCGTCGTCGGTGACGGTGCTCGCACCCAGCACGATCGTGGCCAGGTACTCCTTGTCGGCCGCGGTCAAATAGCCCAAGAGTCTGGTCGCGCGGCCAACCCCCACCACCAGCACGCCGGTAGCCATCGGGTCGAGTGTTCCGGCGTGCCCGACTTTTCGGGTACCAGCAAGCCTGCGGGTCCGACCAACCACATCGTGGGAGGTCCAACCCGCAGGCTTGTCAATGACTACGACTCCAGGAGTCGGCTCAGGCTTCTGGTTCGTCATCGGCGTCATGGGCCTTGTACGGATCGGCTTCACCGGCGTACTGCGCACCCTTGGCTTGCTCGGCGACTTGGGCGTCCGATTCGCGCGCCTTCGCCAACAAGTCCTCAATTTCGCGAGCCGTTTCGGGCACCGCATCCAAGAAGAACTCCAGCGACGGCGTGTGCCGAACCCCGAGTTGCTTGCCGACTTCGGAACGAATCAAACCCGTAGCGCTGGCCAGCGCAGCGGCGGTGTCTGCTCGCGCCTTCTCATCACCCATCACGGTGTAGAAGATCGACGCCTGTTGACCGTCGCCGGTGAGCCGAACATCGGTGATGGTGACGAAGCCGAGCCGCGGGTCCTTGACCCGCCGCTCGAGCATCGCCGCCACAATCTGCTTGATTCGGTCAGAAAGCTTGGCCTGACGTGGGCTTGCCACGGCTCAGTCCCGCTTCTTCTCGACAAGTTCGAACGCTTCGATCACGTCGCCGACCTTCACGTCGGAGTAAGACACGACCACACCACACTCGAAGCCCTCACGGACCTCCGAAGCGTCGTCCTTTTCCCGGCGAAGCGACAAGACGTCGAGATTGTCGGCCACGACCGAGCCGTCGCGCACGATCCGGACCTTCGCGTTGCGCCTGATCGAACCGCTGGTGACCATACAACCGGCGATGTTGCCGCCCTTGACCTTGCTGGACTTGAACATGTCGCGGATTTCGGCCTGGCCGAGCTGCTTCTCTTCGTAGATCGGCTTGAGCATGCCCTTGAGCGCGGCCTCGATCTCTTCGATCGCCTGGTAGATCACCGAGTAGTACCGGATCTCGACGCCTTCGCGATCGGCCAGTTCGGTGGCCTTGCCCTGCGGACGCACGTTGTAGCCAATGATGATCGCGTTGGACGCAGCCGCAAGGTTGACGTCGGTCTCGGTGATCGCACCTACACCACGGTCGATGACGCGCAACGCCACCTCTTCGCCAACTTCGACACCGGCGAGGGTGTCCTCGAGCGCTTCGACCGAACCGGCACCATCGCCCTTGAGGATGAGCAACAACTCGTCGGTTTCGCCCTTCTCCATCGAAGACATGAAGTCTTCCAAGGTGCGGCGACCCGAACGCTTGGCCAGCAGCGCATTACGCTCACGGGCCTCGCGCTTCTCGGCGATCTGACGAGCAATCCGGTCGTCTTCGACAACCATGAAGTTGTCACCAGCACCCGGCACCGCGGTTAGACCAAGTACCAATGCCGGACGTGACGGCGGAGCCTCGGTGATGTTCTCACCGTGTTCGTCGAGCATCGCGCGGACGCGGCCGAACGCCGGTCCGGCGACCAGCGAGTCGCCGACCCGCAAGGTGCCGCGCTGAACCAGGACGGTGGCAACTGGGCCACGACCACGGTCGAGGTGCGCTTCGATGGCCAAACCTTCAGCATTCTGGTTCGGGTTGGCCCGAAGGTCCAAGGACGCGTCCGCGGTAAGCACGATTGCTTCGAGCAGCGAGTCCAAACCGGTGCCGGACTTGGCCGACACGTCGATGAACATCGACTCTCCGCCGTACTCCTCCGGGACAAGGCCGTATTCGGTGAGTTGGCCGCGAACCTTCGACGGATCGGCGCCTTCCTTATCGATCTTGTTGACCGCCACCACGATC
>JAPXRA010000138.1:0-5431 GCA_033813795.1 Aeromicrobium sp.
GTCGGTATCTGCACCAGGTACGCAAAGCGTCTGACGGCCTCCACGAGCCGGCCGCGCCGCAGCTGATACGTGCGGAGGTGGGAAAGTTTTCACCTAGAATGGAATGCTCCTTACCGCAGAAGGGTCCCGATGACTTCCCCCGCCGACGCAGACCACGAGATCGCTCAGGAACAGGCCTACGTCGACACCGTCTATCACCGATTAGACGCGTCGGCGAAAGTGGCCGAATCGTTGATGGCTGAAGGGATGGCGCGCGGCCACATCGGCCATGAGGGTGGTTTGGTCGAACGCGACGCCATGGTCTTCCAGGCCACGAAACGGTTGAGCGCTTTGAACGCCGCCCACGACGGTCTAGTCTTCGGACGGCTCGATTTGCTTGATGGTCAGGCTCGATATATCGGTCGCATCGGGGTGCGCGACGCCGATCGCGAAATCATCTTGATCGACTGGCGTGCGCCAGCCGCATCGGTCTTCTACCGCGCCACGGCTCAAGACCCCGTCGGCGCCGTGCGGCGACGGGTGCTGCGTTGCCACGGTGATCGGGTTGTCGGGGTAGAAGACGAACTGCTTGACGCTGACGGCGCCCCCGACGACCTGGTGATCATCGGCGAAGGTGCGCTGATGGCCAGCCTCAGCAGGGCCCGCGACAGTTCGATGCACTCGGTCGTCGCGACGATCCAAAAGGAGCAGGACGAGGCGATCCGTGCCCCGTCTCGCGGCGCGACCATCATCGGCGGTGGGCCAGGCACCGGCAAGACAGTCGTTGCCTTGCACCGCGCCGCCTATCTGCTTTACACCGACCGTCGCCGGTTCGAGGCGGGCGGGGTTTTGGTCGTCGGACCTTCGGGCGTCTTCATGAACTACATCGAACGCGTGCTGCCGAGCCTCGGCGAAACGACAGTCACCTTGCGCTCGATCGGTGGAGTAGTCGATGGAATCTCGACCGATCAGCACGCGGCGCCGGACGTGGCAGCCCTGATCGGTTCGAGCCGAATGGTCAAACTGCTCGACCGCCTAGCTCGGGCGCCGCAGCCGAGTGCTCCGCGCCGACTGGAGATCTTCTACCGCGACGATCGACTGATTCTGGAAGCAGGCGATCTAGCCAAACTTCGCCGCCGAGTGCTGTCGATGGGTTTGCCCAACCCGGTGGCAGTAAAGGCACGGCAACATGTGCTTGAGGCACTGTGGGCCAAAGTCCGGGGCGACCGGGCCCTCGATCGCGGTGAGGAAGCCTTCGCCGAGGAGATGGATGGCCACGAGGGCTTTGAAACTTTCATGGCCACCTGGTGGCCAGAACTCGATCCGGTAGAACTCTGGGAAACCCTGCCTGGCCGGCTCGGCGAACTTGGTTCGGACCTGTTCACCTCATTCGAACAGCAGGTCATGCGCCGCGACTGGTCAGATCAGCCAACGATCGAAGACGTCGCGTTGATCGACGAACTTCGCCATCTGATCGGCGAGGTGCCACCACGTGCGGAGGAAGACGATTTTTCGCCCAAGCACCTGATGAGTTTTGAGCGCCAGGAGCGCGAGAACCGAGTCAAAGCCACCAGCAGTATCGACGAGGACGGTTACGCCCACGTGCTAGTCGACGAGGCGCAAGACCTGTCGCCGATGCAGTGGCGAATGCTCGGGCGCCGTGGTCGCACGGCCAGTTGGACGATCGTCGGCGACCAAGCTCAGTCCTCTTGGCCCGATCCGGCAGAGTCCGAATCGGCCAGGAATGAGGCGCTGGGCCGCCTCGATGTGCACCGGTTCCGGCTATCGACGAACTACCGCAACTCCGCTGAGATTTACGATCTGGCCGCGCGGGTCGCGCACTACGGCATCGACCGGCCAGATCTGGCCGATGCAGTGCGTCGCACCGGGGTTGAGCCGCGCCATGAACTCGTACCGGCCGCTGAACTGGTCGACCGTGCCCGAGTCGAGGCAGCCGCGCTGTTGAACCAGGTCGAAGGAACGGTGGCCGTCGTGGCGCCGGCCGCGTTGCGGACGAGCCTGGCGGCAGCCATCGCCCCAGACGAGCGCCTGCGGGTGCTCGATCCGCTGCAAACCAAAGGACTTGAGTTCGACGCGGTGGTTTTGGTTGATGCCGACGGCATCCTCGCGGAGTCTTCGGCCGGCTGGCGCACGCTCTATGTCGTCTTGACCCGGGCAACTCAACGGCTCGTCACGGTCGGTTCGACCCGCACCTGGCTGGATCGGGTGGGCGAGTGAACCTGCCCGCCGCCGGCCGGTACGCTGACGGTCGTCGTTTCATCCAAAACTTGGGAAGAAGAACCCGATGACTTCCGCGCTCCTTGGCCAACTGCTGACCGAACCGGCTTTCGCGCTGATTCGTGGCCGCGAGTCCGACACGGTGACGCTGCTGGGTGGGCCGCGAACCGATGTGGCCACGCTGGCCGACATTCCGCTGGCCAACGGCTCCGGACCGGCTTGGGACCACTTGGCGCTCGTGCCGTTCGCGCAGATCGCCGAGCGCGGCTTCGATGCCCACCAGGACGGCACTCCGCTTTCGGTGATCGAAGCCAAGACCTGCGTTGAAGTACCGTTGACGGAACTGTTGGCTCAGTTGCCGGACCTAGAAATCGAACTCGATGACCGTGGCGGTTTCGAGACCTCCGACGCCGACTATGCCCAAGTTGTTCGCCAAATCATCGACGAAGAAATCGGTCAAGGTGAAGGCGCGAACCTCGTGATCGGTCGGCGCTACACTGCCAAGGTCGCGAACTGGGGCCACGAGCGAGCACTGAGCGTTTTTCGTCGTCTGCTCGAGCGTGAGCGCGGTGCCTTTTGGACCTTCTGCATCTTCACCGGCGACCGCTACCTGATCGGGGCAAGCCCCGAACGGCACGTAAGTCTTGACGCTGGCCAACTTCGGATGAACCCGATCAGCGGCACCTTCCGGATGCGCGGGCTGGAAACCAACGCCGACCGCAAGCGCGAACTATTGAAGTTCCTTGCCGACGAAAAAGAGATCTACGAACTCTTCATGGTGGTCGACGAAGAACTCAAAATGATGTGCGACCTGTGCCATGAGGGCGGACTGGTGCTCGGGCCGTACCTCAAGCCGATGAGCCACCTGGTGCACACCGAATACCTGTTGGCCGGGCGCACCGATCTTGATCCGCGAGTGATCTTGCGCGATTCGATGTTCGCTGCGACTGTCACTGGCAGCCCGGTGGAAAACGCCTGCCGGTTGATCAAGCAGTACGAGGAGCACGGGCGCGGCTATTACGCCAGCGTGGCCGCGTTGATCGGCCGCGATGAGGCCGGCGAGGCCAAACTCGATGCCCCGATCTTGATTCGCACCGCCGATGTGGACCTCGACGGCAATCTGTCGGTCACCGCCGGCGCCACGCTGGTGCGCGATTCGGACGTCGAGTATGAAACCAACGAAACGTGGGCAAAAGCTTCCGGCATCCTGAGCGCCTTTGGTCTGGTGGAAGCCGCCGCGCTGCCGGTCGACGGGTTCGACGCGTTCACCCGTGAGGACGATGTCCTGATCGCGCTCGGCTCGCGTAACCAGCGGCTCAGCCAGTTTTGGCTAAGCGACCAGTCCGGCACCGAACAAGTGCCGGCGCTCACCGGGAAACGAGTCGTCGTGCTCGACGGTGAGGACGACTTCGTCAACATGCTCGGGCACGTGTTCGCGGTAATGGGAATGACCACCGAGATCGTCCGGCATGACGCTTGGACCGAGACGGCCCTCGACGACTTCGACTTGGTTGTCGTCGGCCCGGGCCCAGGGGATCCGCGCGACGAATCCGACCCGAAAATGCAGGTGCTTCGGGCGGCTACTCAACGGTTGCTCGATCGCGGGCAGCCGTTCCTCGCCATCTGTTTGGGACACCAAACGCTCAGCCACCTGATCGGCCTAGACCTAGTGTTCAAGGACATTGTGTTCCAAGGGACTCAAAGTTCGCTGCCGGTGCTTGGCCGCACCGAAACGGTCGGTTTCTACAACACCTTCGTCGCGCGCGTTCCCGAAGCCGGACTGCCGGCCGGCGTGAGCGTGGAAACGGACCCGGCATCTGGCGACATTCACCTAGTTGCCGGGCCCAATTTCCGGGGTATCCAGTTCCACGCCGAGTCGATCCTGACCCAGCACGGCTACACGATCCTGCGCGAACTGGCCGAGCAACTGATCGGCTGACTGCTCATCAGGTCGTCGCCTCGCGGCCAACGAGCGCTAACACTCCAGTCACCGAACCGGCACAGGCTGGGAGTCGTTTCTGACCTAAACCAGGAGGGCTTCCAATGCATTTCAAGAAGCGCACTGCGGCGACCGCTAGCGGTATTGCTGCTCTCATTGCTGCCGGTGCCGTCGCGGCATCGGCCGTCGGCCCGCTGCCGAGTCCGGTCGGCTTCACGAAAGACCGTTCGGCCGACTTGGTGGCCGCGGTTGATTCAGCCAAGCCGCGAAATGTGATCCTTTTGATCGGCGATGGGATGGACGACTCGATCATCACCGCTGCTCGCAACTATGAACTTGGTGCGGCCGGCCGCTTCGATTCGCTTGATGCCTTGCCGTTCACCGGCGCGATGACCACCCACGGACTCAAAGTTGGTGCCGGGCCGGACTATCAGGTTGCTTACGTCTCGGACTCGGCGCCTACCGCCTCGGGCTGGTCCACCGGCAAGAAGACGGTCGACAGCCGGATCTCCCAAGGTCCCAGCACCGCACTAAACGTGCCTGGCGAGGATTACGAGACCGTGCTGGAGAAGTTCAAGAAGCAAGGCAAGCTGACCGGCAACGTTTCGACCGCCGCGCTAACTGACGCCACTCCAGCTGCAGCCGCGGCCCATATCAACGCCCGGGCCTGTCAGGGTCCGGAGAACATGACCAGTTCGAGCAACGACTGCACGTCTTCGCAGAAGAAGAACGGCGGCAAGGGCTCGATCGCAGAACAACTCGTAGACAACAAAGTCGACGTCTTGATCGGTGGAGGCTACAACCGGTTCGCCCAGAAAACCGATGCCGGCCCGAGCGTGATCGACTACGCCCAGAGTGCGCACAAGTACCGCACCGTAACCACCAAGGGCGAGTTGGCCGCGGTTCAGTCGTTGGCCGATGGCCCGGTACTGGGCCTGTTCGCTTCGGAGAACATGACGCCGCGCTACCAGCCGTTGGTGGCCCAGCCCGGTGGCGTTGGCGGTGCTGACACGACCTGCTCACTGGCCGATCGCGGTAACCAGCCGTCGCTGGCCGAGATGACCGCCAAGGCGATCGAACTGCTCGACAACGACAAGGGATTCTTCCTGCAGGCCGAAAGCGCGATGATTGACAAGCAGGAGCACGCCTCTGATATCTGCGGATCGATCGGTGACGTTTACGAGATCGACCAGGCCGTCAAGGTGGCGCTGGACTACCAGAAGGAAAACCCGGACACGCTGATCATTGTGACCGGTGACCACTCGCACTCTACGC
>JAPXRA010000139.1:0-5398 GCA_033813795.1 Aeromicrobium sp.
GCGGATCGACCGCAACACTCGGCCCCACGGGCTGCGCATGAGCGCCCAAGTCAGCAAACAGAACAGCGCTACTAGGCCCCAGCCGACGGTCATCGACCAAAGGTCGTTCTTGCCCCAGGAGGCAACGCCGATGTCTAGGCCAGAGGAGTAGGGGTTTAACGAGTTCCAGACTTCGTTGTAGCCGGTCAGGCCGTTTGAGCCGCCGAACACTGACTTCATTTCGACCGAGCCGAAGACCAGTCGCAAGATTTCGGCCGCCGCGATCGTGACGATGGCCAAGTAGTCAGCGCGTAGTCGAAGGGTGGGAACGCCCAAGATGAGCGCCAGCAGGATCGGCATTAGGCAGCCGACCAAGATACCCACCCAGAACGGCATGTCGCCTTTCACCACGGTTACCGCCAGGCCGTAGGCGCCGACGGCCATGAACCCGGCCTGGCCGAAGTTCAGCAGGCCGGTGTAGCCGAAGTGGATGTTCAGGCCGATAGCCGCCAGGGCGAAGACGATCGCCTGTGGGCCGAGTGCGTTTGAGAACGCCGCGTCAAGAATTGCTGCAAAATCCATTTGCTCAACCGATCCTTTGTGCGCGGCCCAAGATGCCTTGGGGTCTGATCAGCAAGATGAGGACCAAAACGATAAGTGCGCCGACCTCTTTGATCGAACTCGGCACGCCAAAGAGCGGTCCGACTTCGGTGATTACGCCGATGATGAGTGAACCGAGCACTGCGCCCCAGATCGTGCCCAAACCGCCAAGAGTGGTTGCGGCGAAGATCATCAACAAGAGTTGGTAGCCCATCATGAAGTTGATTTGGCTGTTTAGCGCCAACAGCACCCCAGCCAGCGCCGAGAGTGCTGAACCAAGAATCCAGACCGATGAAATTACGCCGTCAACGCGCATGCCTGAAGAGGCCGAAAGGTCTGGGTTGTCCGAGACTGCCCGCATCGCTTTGCCCAGGCGGGTCTTGGCCAGGCCGAAGGTCACCAGTGCGATCGTCGCGATTGCGATTACGAAGATCCAGATCTCTTTGTCGGTCAGGTCAAACAGCCCGAAGTCGTGTCCGCGTTGTGAGGTGTACTGGTTAAACGATTTGGTGTTCGCGCTGAAGAAGTACTGGAAGATGTTCCGCAACAGCAGTCCAAAGCCGATCGAGACGATCATCATCGCGATGATGCCGGTGCCGCGGTGGCGAAGTGGGCGCCATAGCGCGCGGTCTTGTGCCCAGCCGAACAAGCCGCCGACTATTACCGCTGCGATGCCGGCGACGATCACCGGCAGGCCGACCACCACGTTGACCACATAGGCAGTGATTGCGCCGAAGGTGACCAGTTCGCCTTGGGAGAAGTTCGTCAAGCCGGTGGTGCCGAAGATGAGCGAAAGGCCAAGCGAGGCCAAGGCAATGATCAGGCCGTACTTGATCCCGCCAACCAAGCCATCGACTAGCCGCTCACTAAACGGAGTTGCCTTTACGACTTTGCCGTTCAACGGGAAGGCGACGTTGATTCCGGTTCCGAGATTCACATCGACGGAGAGTTCCTTTTTACCGGTGAGTTTTACCCCCGACGGCAAGGTCGATTCGTCGATCGAGACTTTGTACTTTCCAAGCCCGGGAATCGCGACGACGGCAACGCCTTGTTCGTTGCTGACCGCTTGGCCGATTTCGCCGTCTTTGCCAGAAACCGTCACGGTTACCCCAGGCACCGGCGGCGGATTGTCTCCGGCCTTTCCGCCCTTTTGATCAAGCAGTCGAACGCTAATCGACGGACCGTCGATCGGTGCTTGGCTTGCTGTCGCGGTCGGCGTTGGGGTTGGGGACGTAGTGTCGGCTAGTGCCGGGCTCGCTAGGAATACGAGGCCGCCAAAGAGCGCCGAGATGAGCACCGCTAGTTGCAGTCGCACACAATCTCCTCGGAGTGTTCGCGCCAAAAGGCACGGATTTCTCGAACCTGTTGAGCATAACCACCCAAACGTTTCCGTGTCGTATTCCAGCGCGTCATTTGAGAAACAGTTTGGTTTCGTTTTCATTTGGATTGGCTGGCTTTGTTTCGGCCAAGGCAACGGCGTAGGCTTGCGTGGTCCGCTGCTGCTGCTCTCGCGAGGTGTCCGTAAATGCCAATGCGCCAACCGGTTGAAATCCGCGATGTAGCCCCAGACGATGTCGCCGGACTGATCGACCTTTGGACGGTATGCGCCGCAGATCAGGTCGAAAATGGTGCAGAGACTAGCCAGAACCGGTTGCCTTGGCGAGCACCATCGGAAGCCGAAGCGCTCGCTGCGATCGACTTCAATGCCGAACGACATGGACGGCGGCTTTTGGTGGCCGTTGCCGGCGACCAAATCGTTGGCGTTGCTGCGGCCGACATCACGACGTTGACCCCGATCAGCATGGCGAAAGTGATGCTCGTTTCGGACCTTCAGGTTCGGCCGAATTTTCGACGTCGTTCGGTGGCCTCGAACCTGTTGGCGGTAATTGCGGTGTACGCCGAAGAACACGGTTGTGAACTCGTGGTCACCTCGGTGCAAGCGCAGGCCAAGGAACCCAACCGGTTCATGACCAAACTCGGGTTCAATCAGGTTGCGGTCCTTCGCGCGGCACCGGTTGGCAAACTGAACGCTCGCTTGGCCACCAAATCGGCCGGGTCGCGTGAGACCGGCAGGTTGCTGGCGGTTCGCCGCACCTTGCGGCGGCGCCACAGCGTTTCGAGTTGACCTGCCCTATTCGTCGGCGGGCGACAAAGCACTAGGGTCGATCAAGTGGACAGACTGCTACTGATTGACGGCCATTCGGTTGCCTACCGTGCCTTCTTCGCCTTGCCGGTGGAGAATTTCGCGACGAGCACCGGACAAAGCACCAACGCGGTGTTCGGTTTCACCTCAATGCTGATCAACGTGCTGCGAGATGAGAAACCAACTCACGTCGGCGTCGCTTTTGACGTTTCGCGTCGGTCTTTTCGCACCGAGGAGTATCCCGAATACAAGGCCACTAGGCAAAAGTCGCCCGAGGAGTTCTCCGGCCAGGTCGAACTGGTCAAAGAGGTGTTGGACGCACTGGGGATTCAACATGTTCAACGTGAGGGTTTCGAAGCCGATGACGTGATCGCCACCTTGGCTACCCAAGCCGAGGCCAGCGGACTCGAAGTGTTGATTTGTTCCGGTGACCGCGATTCCCTGCAACTGGTGACCGAAAAGGTAACGGTGCTCTACCCGCGCAAGGGCGTTTCGGATCTAGCTCGGATGACGCCGACTGCGGTCGAGGAGAAGTACGGCGTCTTACCGCAGAACTATCCGGACGTGGCCGCGCTGGTCGGCGAGACCAGTGACAATCTGCCAGGCGTTCCGGGCGTCGGGCCCAAGACGGCAGCGAAGTGGCTCGCAAATTACGGCAGTTTGTCGGCGATCGTCGATCAAGCCGAAGCCATTTCGGGCAAGGCCGGACAGTCACTTCGCGATCACCTCGACGATGTCTTGCGGAACCGACGGCTGAACGCGCTGGTCCGTGACCTTGAGCTTCCAGTGGGGCCAGCAGACCTCAGGCACGAACTGGCTTTTGACCGCGAGCAGGTAAATGCGGTGTTCGACGCCCTTGAGTTCACTGCCCTACGCGATCGGCTTTTTTCGACCTTTGCCGTGCCGGGAGCCCCGGCTGCGGCTGCGGCGGCGGCCGAAGCGGCAGTTGAAACAACTGTTCTGGCCGCCGGTGAACTTGCTAACTGGCTGGAGCAGTACGCGAACGGCCGCATTGGCCTGGCCGTTCAAGGAACGTGGGGTCGGGGGACCGGCCAAGTTGATTCGATTGCTTTGGCATCAACTGAGCAGGCGGCCTGGTTCGACTTCGCGACCGCTAACGCTAGTGATCAGGCAGCGCTTGCCTCGTGGTTGGCCGATGAGTCTCGGCCGAAGGTCATGCATGACGCCAAGGGGCAACTGCTCGCCCTTTGCGCATCAGGCCTGAATCTGGCCGGGCTGGTCGCCGACACGGCATTGTCGGCGTACTTAGTTCGACCAGACCAACGCGGTTACGACCTTGGCGATCTTTGCTTGCAGTACCTAAATCGTGAGCTTGACCCGAGCGATAACGCCGACGGGCAACTGTCGCTAGATACCGACAACGACGCCCAGAGTGCAACCGCGCGTGCGGGCGCCGTGCTGGATTTAGCTGACGCGCTGGCAACACTGGTCGAAGACGCCGGGGGAGCCGATTTGCTCGCTGAGATCGAACTGCCATTGTTATCGACTTTGGCGACAATGGAACGCACCGGAATCGCGGTGAACGAGGACGTGCTGGTCGACTTGGAATCCCAGTTCGCTGCCCGCGCAGCCGAAGCCCAACGGCTCGCCTATGAGGCGATCGACGGCAAACAAATAAACCTCGGTTCGCCAAAACAACTGCAGGTGGTGTTGTTTGACGACCTGCAAATGCCAAAAACTAAGAAGACCAAAACCGGTTGGACCACCGACGCCGAGGCGCTGCGGCAGTTGTACGCCAAGACCGAGCATCCGTTCCTTGAGCATTTGCTCGATCACCGAGACGTCACGAAACTGCGCCAGACGGTGGAAACCTTGCGCAAATCGATCTCCGATGACGGGCGGATCCATACGACCTATTCGCAAACCACCGCCGCCACTGGCCGGTTGAGTTCGAACGATCCGAATCTGCAGAACATTCCGATTCGGACCGCATCGGGACGACGCATCCGGGAGGCCTTCTGCGTCGGTGAAGACTATGAGACGCTGCTCACTGCTGACTACAGTCAGATCGAAATGCGGATCATGGCGCACCTGTCTGAGGACGCAGATCTGATTGAAGCGTTCAACTCCGGTGAGGACTTCCACACCGTGATGGCGGCCAAGGTTTTTGATCGCGATCCCGATCAGATCGATAGTGAACTTCGCGCCAAGATCAAAGCAATGAACTATGGGCTCGCCTATGGGTTGAGCGCTTATGGGCTGAGCCAACAACTTCAGATCAGTACCGGCGAGGCCCAGGGCCTGATGGACGAATACTTCAAGCGGTTTGGGGGAGTGCGCGACTACTTGCATGGCGTGGTGGAAGAGGCGCGGCGCAGCACCTTCACCGAGACGATGTGGGGCCGGCGACGCTATCTGCCGGATCTTCAAAGCGACAATCGTCAGCGCCGGGAAATGGCCGAGCGGATGGCGTTGAATTCGCCAATCCAGGGTTCGGCGGCTGATCTGATCAAGATTGCGATGCTCAAGGTGGAACAGGCGATCAACGAGGCCAATTTGAGTTCACGAATGCTGCTGCAGGTACACGACGAACTCGTGCTTGAGGTGGCTGCGGGTGAACTGGATCAAGTCACTGCCTTGGTTCGCCAACAGATGGGTGCGGCGGCCGACCTCTCGGTGCCGCTAGACGTGTCGGTCGGTGTCGGCCCGAACTGG
>JAPXRA010000140.1:0-5381 GCA_033813795.1 Aeromicrobium sp.
CGAAACCGCCTTCCCAAGACCAGTTCAACGATGCGAGTTTGGTGCTGCGGATAACTGTCGGGCAACGCCGACTGCTGTTCCTTGGCGACCTCGGTCAGGAGGCGCAACGCCAACTCGCCAACTCCGGCACCGACCTTCACGCCGATGTGCTGAAGGTCGCCCACCACGGCAGCGCTGATCAGTGGCCCGAACTGCTCGACCGAGTTAGGCCCAGCGTTGGGCTGATCGGCGTGGGCGCGAAGAACACCCACGGGCACCCGACCAGATCGCTGCTGGCGAGCCTAGAAGAGCATTCGGTGGCGACCTTGCGAACCGACCTACACGGCGACATCGCCGTGGTTGAGCGCGATGGGCGACTGCGGGCGTCGGTGCGGTGACCTATCCTCAAACGGTGGCGAACCCGTTCGGAAAGATCCTGCTGATCACTGGCAACTCCGAATTCCTCTCGGACAGGGCCAAACGGCAAGCAACCGCGGCCGTGCGCCAGGCGCAGGGCGGGGTGGAGATCGCCGAGTCAAGCGCCGCGGCGCTGGGGCCGGGGGAGTTCACCGCCCTGACTAGCGCCTCGCTATTTAGCGAAGCCACCGCGGTCGTGCTGACTGACCTGGAACAGATCGCCGATTCGGCTGCCGCCGAACTGCTGGACTACGCGGCCGCGACCAGCGCCGAAACCGCCGTCATCTTGGTCCACGGCGGCGGGGTGAAAGGCAAAGGACTGCTGGACAAGCTGCGAAAGTGTGCCTCGGTCACCGAGGTGGCGCAAAAAGCACCGAAGTTCGAACGCGATCTGATCGCTTGGGTGAAGAACGAGTCTCGCGACTTGGGGCGCGCGATGGACGATCAGGCTTCAGCATTGCTGGTGGCGGCAGTTGGTTCGGACTTGCGGTCTCTTGCCGCGGCTATCGACCAGCTCGTCACCATCGTCGACCCGAGCGAAAGACTCGATTCGGCCCAAGTGAGCAAGTACTTCGGCGGACGTGCCGAAGTCCGCGGCTATGAGATCGCCGATGCGGCACTCGAAGGTCGACTCGGCGCGGCCTTGGAGCGGGTCCGTTGGTCTGAGGCCGCGAAGGTAGCGCCGCTGCTAATAACGGCAGCACTGAGTTCGGGGTTGCGCCAAGTCGCGGCGGTAGCTTCGGCTGCGCCGGGCTTGCAAGACGCCGACTTGGCTAGAGAAATTGGGGCGCCGCCGTTCAAGATCCGGTCGCTTCGCCAAGTAGCTCGAGGCTGGGACGAGTCGTCACTTCGGGCGGCGTTCGCGGCGGTTGCGGCAGCGGACTTGGCGGTCAAAGGCGGGGGAGCGGACCCGAACTACGCGGTTGAGAAAATGATCATCGACGTTGCAGTTGCCCGGTCAAGGGCCCACAGCTAAGCCGTCCGGGCATGAAAAGTCCCCGGGTCGCCGATGCGAACCCGGGGCCTAGTTCAAAACTCAGAGAGCAGCGGCCTTCTTGGCGATAGCCGACTTGCGGTTCGCTGCCTGGTTCTTGTGGATGACGCCCTTCGAAGCTGCCTTGTCGAGCTTCTTGGTGGCCTCGGTCGCCAAAACCTTGGCGTCTTCGGTGTTACCGGCTTCGACGGCCTCGTCGAAACGGCGCACGGACGTCTTCAGCGCCGAACGCACCGACTTGTTGCGCTCGCGCGCGGCTTCGTTCTGCCGGTTGCGCTTGATCTGCGACTTGATGTTCGCCACGGAAAACCCGTTCTTTCGTCATTCTGGGATAAAGTCTTGCGGTGGCCGAGTCCGTAGAACCACGAACGGGACACGCAATCGTCGATACTACCAGTGAAGGCCGGGCGGTCTCAAATCGCCTTGCGGCTTAGGATTGTCCGGTGAGCACCCTTTACACCATTTTGGTCGTCGTCCATGTTCTGTGCTGGATCGGCGCTCTTGCGCTGATCAACCCGATCTCCTCGACGATTCGCAAGGGCGCGTCCCACGCGGTCGCCGCCGCACTACTTACCGGCCTGATCATCGTCGGTCTGGGCGAGATGGCAGACCTGCGCGACTACAACCACTACAAGATCGCTACCAAACTCCTCGTGGCCCTGGCCGCGACCGTGGTCGCCTTCGTGGGCCAGCGGGCGAAGGAGCCGAACCCGTTCGGCCGGATCGGGTTCGGTTTGGTGGCGGCCAACATCCTGATCGCTATCACGTGGTGACCAAAGTGACCGCTCCGCAACCGGGGCATACGCCCGCCGAACTGCTGCGGAATTTCTGCATCATTGCCCATATCGATCACGGCAAATCGACCTTGGCCGACCGGATGCTGCAACTGACCGGTGTGGTCGACGAGCGAGCCGCCCGGGCGCAATACCTAGACCGGATGGATATTGAGCGCGAACGCGGCATCACCATCAAGAGTCAAGCTGTGCGGATGCCGTTCCTGAAGTCCACAGGCGACGATGCCGGCACCGCCTATGTGTTGAACATGATCGACACCCCGGGCCACGTTGACTTCACCTACGAAGTCAGTCGCTCGCTGGAAGCGTGCGAAGGCGCGATCTTGTTGGTTGACGCCGCCCAGGGGATCGAGGCGCAAACCCTGGCGAACCTGTACCTGGCAATGGATGCGGATCTGCACATCATCCCGGTGCTCAACAAGATCGACCTGCCCGGCGCCCAGCCGGAAAAGTACGCCGAAGAGATCGCCGGAATCATCGGTGGCAACCCAGACGATGTACTGCGTGTCTCGGCCAAGACTGGCCAGGGCGTTGAGGCCTTGTTGAACCTGATCGTCGACGAAGTTCCGCCGCCAGTCGGCGACCCAGATGGGCCGCCGCGGGCGCTGATTTTCGACTCGGTCTACGACACTTACCGTGGTGTGGTCACCTATGTGCGAGTGGTTGACGGCAAACTCAGCCATCGCGACAAGATCAAGATGATGTCCACCGGTGCCGTCCACGAGATGCTCGAAGTTGGCGTGATCAGTCCTGAACCGGTCAAGGCAGACCACTTGGGCGTCGGCGAAGTGGGCTATTTGATCACCGGCGTAAAGGAAGTTCGCCAAAGCCGCGTTGGCGATACCGTCACCTCGGCAACCCGGCCGGCCGCCGAGCCGCTCGGCGGCTATCAGCACCCGAATCCGATGGTGTTTTCCGGGCTTTATCCGATCGACGGCGATGACTTCTCGACGCTGCGTGACGCACTCGAAAAGTTGCAACTCAACGACGCGGCACTGGTGTACGAGCCGGAATCGTCTGGCGCCCTCGGCTTTGGTTTTCGAATCGGCTTCCTGGGCCTGTTGCACCTAGAGATCGTTCGAGAGCGACTTGAGCGCGAGTTCAACCTTGACCTGATTTCAACCGCGCCGAACGTGGTTTACCGAGTCGAGATGGAAGACGGCACTGAGCACACCGTCACGAATCCGAGCGAATACCCCAACGCGGGCAAGATCGCCAAGGTCTACGAGCCGATTGTCTCGGCCACGATCTTGGCCCCAACCGACTACATCGGCACGATCATGGAACTTTGCCAGTCGCGGCGCGGTCAACTTGGCGGGATGGACTATCTCTCCGAAGACCGGGTTGAGATTCGCTACACCCTGCCGATGGGCGAGATCATGTTCGACTTCTTCGACGCGCTGAAGTCGCGCACCAAGGGATACGCCTCGTTGAACTACGAACTCTCCGGAGAACAGGCAGCAGACTTGGTCAAGGTCGACGTGTTGCTCCAAGGTGAGGTCGTCGATGCGTTCAGTGCGATTGTTCACCGCGACGCGGCCTACGCATACGGAGTTTCCTTGGCCGGAAAACTCAAGGAACTGATCCCACGGCAGCAGTTCGAGGTGCCGATTCAGGCCGCGATCGGCGCGCGGGTGATCGCCCGCGAGAACATCCGTGCGATCCGAAAAGACGTCCTTGCCAAGTGCTACGGCGGCGACATCAGCCGAAAGCGCAAGTTGCTGGAGAAGCAAAAAGAAGGCAAGAAGCGGATGAAGATGGTCGGCCGAGTAGAAGTGCCGCAGGAGGCCTTTATCGCGGCGCTTTCGACCGGTGAGACCAAGTCAAGTTCCTGAGATTTGACTGACCGGTAGGTGGGATCGAGCCGGAAGGCAAACTACTAACAGGTAGTGTGATGGCCAGCACATTTCGCCAACCGTCCCGGGAGTGACCCAAATGGCACAGGCCACAGCAGCCGAACTTGAACTTGTAAACAACCGCGCGACCAGCGTCGGTCGACTCTTTTACGACCGGGTAGCCAAGTCCGGACCGCGTGAGGCGTTCCGCTTCCCCGACGCCGCCGAACAGTGGCATTCGATCACCTGGGCCGAGACCGGCACCAAGGTTTCCAAGATCGCCGCTGGCCTAATCTCGCTGGGCATTCAGCTCGAAGAGCGGGTTGCGATCGCTGCTGGCACCCGGATCGAGTGGATTCTTGCTGACCTCGCAATCAACGCTGCCGGGGCCGCAACCACCACCGTCTACCCGACGACCCTGGCCGACGACGTGGCCTACATCCTGTCCGATTCGGACAGCCAAATTGTGTTCGCCGAGGACGACGAGCAGATCGCCAAGCTGCGCGAAAAGCGTTCGGAACTTCCCAGCGTGGGCAAGGTCGTCACCTTCGACGGCACCGCCGACGGCGACTGGGTAATCTCGCTGGCAGACCTAGAAAAGCTCGGTGAGGAGTACCTTGCGGCCAACCCCAAGGCGGTCGAGGAGCGGGTCGAGGCGACCCGTCCGGAGTCGCTCGCGACGCTGATCTACACCTCCGGCACGACGGGTCGGCCAAAGGGAGTTCGCCTGCCGAACGACTGCTGGACCTATGAAGGCGCAGCCGTGGCCGCGCCGGGCTTCGTCACCTCAGATGACTTGGAGTTCCGTTGGCTGCCGCTGGCGCACTCCTTCGGCAAGGTGCTGATGGCCACCCAGTTGGCCACCGGCCACGCCTGTGCCGTTGACGGCCGCGTTCCCAAGATCGTCGACAACCTCGCGGTCGTGCAGCCGACCTTCATGGGCGCCGCTCCTCGAATTTTCGAGAAGGCGTACGGCCGAATCGTCGGCATGATGGAAGAAGACGGCGGCGCCAAGCTCAAGTTGTTCCGTTGGGCCGAGAAGGTCGGGTTGGAAGTTTCGCGGCTCGAACGCGCCGGCAAGTCGGTCCCAGCCGGACTAAAGATCCAGCACGCGCTGGCTGACAAGCTGGTGTTCAGCAAGATCCGCGCACGTTTTGGTGGCCGGGTTCGCTTCTTCATCTCCGGTGCGGCTGCGCTCTCTAGCGATATCGCCGAATGGTTCCACGCCGCTGGCGTCTTGATCCTGGAGGGATACGGCCTGACCGAATCCTCGGCCGGTTCCTTTGTGAACCATCCGCATAACTTCAAGATCGGTTCGGTCGGTCTGCCGTTCGCGGGCACTGAAGTCAAGATCGCTGCCGA
>JAPXRA010000141.1:0-5354 GCA_033813795.1 Aeromicrobium sp.
TTTTGCCACGGTCGGATTTGGCGATATTGCAGCGACCTCTCAAAAAGCGCGCGCGATCGTAAGCTTGCAGATCGCAATTGACCTTGCAGTTCTAGGCGCACTTTTGAAGTTCTATATCTCAACCGCCAGGAAGCAGCGCCGGACCTCAGGCTCTGATTCCTAGTTCAGCGACCATTCGGTCCACTCGCGAAACATAACGCGAAGTCGGTGCGATTTGTCGAAGCGGCAGCCCTCGCATAAGCGCTAGGTCGTGGCTCGGCCCGTCGAAAGGCAAGAATACCCACGGCTGGCGCCCGCAGAGTTCTCTGATCGTGGCGCTTACTTGCGCCTCGGTCCACCCGAGGGTCGACCGGAAGCCGTTGAGCACGATTCTTGGCGGACGAGGCCACGGGCCTGCGTCTTCGACCGCTCGCACCAGCCGAGCCAGACCGATCGGATCGACCCGACCAACCACCACGACCTCGTCTGCACTGGCCAGTACCTTCGTTGTCACCTGATCTGGGTTGGGCACGGCGCTGGCCTGAACACCGAAGCCACAGTCAACGATGACCAAGTCGTACTCGGCCGCCAGTGATTTGAGTACCGAATCGACCGCGGCCGGGCGAAGCGTCTGCCACATATCTGCCCGAGGCACGCCAGTGAGCACCGCTAGTCGGTCTCCCACCGCAACGAGGTGAGCGCTCGCTGGCGTCGCTAACCCGTTGGTGACGCTTCGACACGCGGCCATCAACCCGCTGACCTCGTCGAGGATGCCGAGCCACTGGCACACAGAGCCGCCGTAGACGTCGGCGTCGACCAGCGCGGTCTTGATCCCGGCGGCCGCGGCCGAGGTGGCCAGCGAGATCGCCAGCGAGGTTCTCCCGGGCGCCCCGGTCGGTCCCCACACCGCGACGATCTTGCCTGTGTCGGCGCCGGGTTGAGCGCCGGCTGTGATTGGGCTGCGCTCGTTAGCCCACGCCTCGATCCCGCCCAGTTCGACTGTGGCGGTGATTCCAAGGTGGCTTGCGTCTGCCCCAATTGCGCCAATCTGGACTCCGTGCGCAAGGAGTTGCTCGACCACCCCGGCGTCAAGCCCAACCGCTTGGCCGTGCAGCAGCACTCGATCGAGTTGGTGGGTTGCTGCGGTCGCCAACAAATCGGCCACGTCGACGCAGCGACGAACCAACTGCAGCCGCGAACTCTGATCGATTTCGGCGATCGCGGCACCCTCCCAGGTCGAGCCGTCTGCGGCGATCGCGAGCCGGACCGGAGTGCTCATTTCACCAATACCAAAGTCAAATGACCGGCGACGGCAGCGGCCACGACCTGAGCGCTCGGACCTGTCGAACCCGTGTCGATCACAACTGTGCGAGCGCCGGTGCCATCTGCGCCTGAGACCGACACCACCGGCATCGACGACAGCAGTCGCTCGGCTTGAATTTCCGAAGCGGCGCCCGGCCCTGGCCCGACCCAAACATCGACCCGTTGGCCGACGGTGAGCCCCGGTGGCAGCGATCCGACCGCCACCCGAAGCGGCAGGTGCTTTCCCGAAGTCGAACGATCTGCCACCGCATCTTGAGTCAGCAATGTGCCGCTTGCGATGTCTCTAGCCCAGACTCCATGAGGTGCCGGACCGTCTACCGCGATCAAGGAGGAGGCCCCAACCGAGTCGATTCGGGCAGAAACTGGGGCCAGATCAGCCGAACGAACCTGTTGGCCGATCCGCACGTCGGTACGCAACACCCAATATTCACTAGAGTTGCGGGCCGCAGACAACAACCAGCCCCCGGCCAAGGCCGAACTGAGAATCAAGGCGATACCGAGCATGACTCGTGGGTTTCGCCAAACCGACATTGATATTTGACGCGCAGGCACTGGCCCATTGGCGTCTCCCCCCGGGACGTTCATAGGCAAAGTTCTACGTCAAAATGTCGCTAACGCGCCACCGTTCGTCCACAGTGCGGTCGAGGGTGCCGGTCAACTCTTCGCTTGCGTGAAAGAATGTGCCACATGGATTTGGAGGAACGGTTCCTGACGTTGAGCGAGGTCGCCGACACGCTCAAAGTCGATCCGCGAGTGGTCCGCGGCCTAATCGAAACTGGTGACTTGCGCGGTATCCAAGTCGGAAACCGCGGACAATGGCGGATCGAAGTCGCCGAGTTTGAGGACTACATCGTTCGCCAATACAGACGTACCGAAAACCAAACCGAACAGCGCAATTCGGTTAGCCCTCAGCAAGTGTCGCAATAGCCGACCACGGAATACTAAGTCGCCGGTTCACCAACTGAAGTTGGACGAAGTCCTGGCCGACGTTTTCGATCAAGCCGAGCAAGACTTTGCCGTCGCGCCGGGTTACTTGGATCGCAACGGCTTCATCGCGAAGCATTCGAGCGAACTGGGTTTTCGTTCGTCGCATTTGTTTGGCTGGGGCTGCTCTGCCATCGCCGGCGTAGACACCAAGTACCGCGCTCGGCACCACCGCAGTCCAGCGACCGTCGTGTTCGAGCAAGATCAGTTCGCCAGCGTAAACCGCGGGGCCTTGAAGTTGGCCGTGTCCGGCTACCTCGAGCGTGACCTGGCCACCCAGCAGGTCTTGCCACCCAAGTTGCGCCCAGTGGGCGTCTTTGAGTTCGGCCGCTAGCGCATCGCGTTCAGCCGCAATCGCGTCGGCGGCCGAGTCTTCCAGGTCGGCGAACAGTCTGGCCCAGCGCATGGAGAAACGGTAGATGGCAGCGCTCGCGCGGTTTCACACACCCCGCATTAACTCGCCCTTGACAACGCGTGACCAACGTAGTTTGCTGTCGCATGTTGTCATCACATGTACTCACATGCTGACTAATGCGATCGGGGGATCTAGTGGGCACAGTAGCGTTCAACGATTTCGAGGCCGTTGTTCGCCTGTGCCTGCTAGCCGCCCTTTGCGGCTGGATGATTTGGGCTCTGATCTCGCTAGTTGTCGCGATATTTGATCGCGAACTCGCCATCCGCATCGCCCCGAAACTGCTCAAGGGCCTGCTGGCCGTCAGCGCGGCAGCCGCCACCACCGTGCCGGCGCACGCCGACTCCCCTGCCACAAACCTAGATGGCCTGCAACTGCCAGATCGGCCCTCGATCACCGCCAGCGCCCAGACGTCGAGCGCCGCCACCGGGACGCCACCAGCAAAGCTGCCGCTGCCCAGCACCCAGCAGAACAGCACCCAGCAAGACAGCACACAGCAAACGATTGTGGTGCAAGCCGGCGACTGCCTGTGGTCGATCGTCGAAGCCAAGAATGTCGCAGCAAGTGATCAAACGATTGCCAAAAGTGTTGCTGCTTGGCACCGCGCCAACCGCTCGGTCATCGGCCCGAACCCTGACCTGCTTCAACCCGGACAACGACTAACCGAACCAGGAGAAAAATGATTACTGCCACCGCCCTTGTGACCGACCCGCTGAACGCCGATCAGGTGCCGCTGCCTTTTCCTAGCCAGACTCCCCTGCTACCGGTGCCGATCGAACGCGGTGACGTGGGTGAACTCCGCCATCGCTGCGCGAAGTTCGCCCAAGCGCTAGCAGAGGTGATCTGCGGCCGTCGCCCGGTACGCCAGTTAGGGCCGTGGCTGGCTCCGGACGTTTACAACCAACTAAGCCGCTACGTCACCGCCCGCTACGGCCCAGGTACGCCCGCCCGCAGCCCGCGAGTCGTGTCGGTGCACGTTTCGCGCACCAACGACAGGTCCGCCGAAGTCACGGCTCGGTTCGTCCTTGCCGGCAGATCGCACGCGATCGCGATCGGCCTGGAACGCCAAACGGACCAGAGCGCCCGAATCAGTTGGCGTTGCACCGCAGCCGAATGGGCGATCAACTAAGCGATCGCCGCAGACTCAACGGTTGTTTTTGCGTGACTGGCGTTGCGCCTTCGCCTTCTTGCGAGCGGCGTTCTTAGCCTTGTTCTGCCGGGCGAGTTCTTGAGCATCGGCGTCGTCTTCGGTGACAGCCTCGACGGTCGAGACTTGCTCGCCGTCCTCGCCCGGCGCCGAATAGGTCAACTGCTTGGGCGCCGAGTCGTGCTCCAAGCCCTTGGCCGAAACCTGGGTGTGGTCGCCTTCGCCGTCTTCTTCAACTTCGACCTGGACGGCGAGATTGAACAAGAAGCCGACCGACTCTTCGGAGATGCCTTCCATCATGGCGGTGAAAAGGTCGAAGCCTTCACGCTGGTACTCCACCAAGGGATCGCGCTGGCTGTATGCGCGCAGACCGATGCCTTCGCGTAAGTAGTCCATCTCGTAAAGGTGCTCGCGCCACTTGCGGTCGAGCACGCTCAGCACGACTCGCCGCTCCAGTTCCCGCGCAACCGGTTCGCCCAGTTCTTGCTCGCGAGTGTCATAGGCGCCAAGGGCGTCGGCAACAATTTGCTCACGCAATTTGCCTGCTTCCATCCGCTCCAGACCGCCGGCCTCATTCTCAAGGTCGGCGTGCGACAGGCTGATCGGGTAGAGCGTGCCCAGCGCCGTCCACAAGGACTCCAGATTCCACGAAGTCGGATATTCGGCCGTCGCGGCGGTGACGTAGGCGCCGGTCACGTCCTCGATCATCTGGCGCACGCGCGGTTCGAGGTCTTCGCCTTCGAGCACCCGGCGACGCTCGCGGTAGACCACTTCACGCTGGCGGCTCATCACGTCGTCGTACTTCAAAATGTTCTTACGAGTTTCGAAGTTCTGCGCTTCGACGAGCCCCTGAGCCGAGGCGATCGACTTGGTGACACGCTTGTTCTCGATTGGCACGTCATCGGGGATCTTCATCGTCTGCAAGATCCAGTTGACCCAGTCGCCCTTGAACAGCCGCATCAGATCGTCTTCGAGCGAAAGATAGAACCGAGTCGCGCCCGGGTCACCTTGACGGCCCGAGCGACCACGCAACTGGTTGTCAATTCGGCGCGATTCGTGCCGCTCGGTGCCGATCACGGCCAGACCGCCAGCGGAAATCACTTCTGCCTTCTCTTTGGCAACCTGGCTTTCTAGCCGGTCGACCGTTGGTTGCCAAGCTTCGTTGTACTCATCTGGGGTCTCGACTGGGTCGAGTCCCTTCGAGCGCAGTTCGGCGTCGGCCAAGAACTCGACGCTGCCACCGAGCATGATGTCGGTGCCGCGTCCGGCCATGTTCGTCGCCACTGTTACCGCGCCCTTGTGTCCGGCCATTGCGACGATTGCAGCTTCACGATCGTGCTGCTTGGCGTTGAGCACTTCATGGGCAATGCCCTTTTTCTTGAGCAGTTTGGCCAGCCGTTCGCTCTTGGCCACGCTCGTGGTGCCGATCAGCACCGGCTGGCCCTTGGCGTGCCGCTCTTCGATCTCATCGACCACGGCGGCGAACTTGGCGTCCTCGGTGCGGTAGAC
>JAPXRA010000142.1:0-5339 GCA_033813795.1 Aeromicrobium sp.
CCGACGCCGTGGTGCATTTCGCTGGGCTGAAGTCCGTTGGCGAGTCGGTGGCTGAACCCCTGCGGTATTACGAAGTGAACCTCGGCACGACGATGGCCTTGCTCGACTCGATGAACCGCCACGACGTGCGTCGCCTCGTGTTCAGTTCCTCGGCAACGGTCTACGGCGATCCACAAAACCTGCCGATCGTCGAGACCGATCCGGTCGGCACCTCGATTAGCAATCCTTATGGCCAAACGAAGTTCGTGATAGAGCGGATGCTCGAAGACTTGGCCGGTTCACCAGAGCCTTGGGAGCTGGTGTCGCTGCGCTACTTCAACCCGATCGGCGCTCATGAGTCCGGTCGGATCGGCGAAGACCCGCGAAACATCCCGAACAATCTGGCGCCCTACATCACCCAAGTGCTTAGCGGCCGACTCGAACGGCTTTCGGTGTTCGGCAACGACTACAACACGCCCGACGGCACTGGCATACGCGATTACATCCACGTGATCGACCTAGCCGACGGGCACCTTGCCGCGCTAGAGAACTGCCAGCCAGGGTTCGACGCGGTGAACCTTGGCACCGGCCATGGCACCTCGGTGCTGGAACTGGTTTCACAGTTCGAGTCAGCCGCCGGACGTACGGTCGACTTACAGGTTGTTGATCGCAGGCCCGGCGATGTCGAGTCTTGTTATGCCGACGCGTCCAAGGCACAACGGCTATGGGGCTGGCGCGCGAGCCGAACGATCGGCCAAGCCTGCGCCGACGCCTGGCGCTGGCAGGAGCAAAACCCAAACGGGTTCAACTGAAAACTCAGGGAGCCAACCGCTCACACCGCCACTGGCCGCCGGCCTGGAAAAACCGCAAGCGATCATGCAGTCGGTCTTCGCGGCCGTGCCAAAATTCGAACGACTGAATCTGGATCCGGTAGCCGCCCCAAGAGTCCGGCCGGCTAACGCCACCTTCGGCGGTTTCGACTTCCTGCCAGCGCCGCTCAAGTTCGGCGCGGTTCGCCACGGTGTGCGACTGCGGTGAGCAAGCCGCGCTGATTTGAGCGC
Organism: Aeromicrobium sp.; assembly: GCA_033813795.1. Classification (GTDB taxonomy): domain Bacteria; phylum Actinomycetota; class Actinomycetes; order Propionibacteriales; family Nocardioidaceae; genus Aeromicrobium. The sequence continues at coordinate 1,041 of JAPXRA010000142.1, forward strand.
CCACTGGGCGGCTGCGGAAGTACTCATCGCTGGCGGCCGGGTCAAGTTTGTTGACTTGGCCTTCAAACCGAAGTTGTCGCTGCAGCGGATGCCACAACATCACGGCCGCAGCGTGCGGGTTTTCGGCGAGATCTTGACCCTTGCGCGACTCGTAGTTGGTGAAGAACACCGCTCCGGACTCGTCGAGGCCTTTGAGCAGCACGAGCCGAACAGACGGGAGCCCGCCGGCCGATGCTGTCGCCAGCGCCATTGCGTTCGGCTCGTCGAGCCTTGCGGCGATGGCGTCGTGCAGCCAGCGGCGCGCCAAGGCGAACGGGTCGCGCCCGGCTGACTGTTCGTCAAGTCCGGTGTTGGCGTATTCGCTGCGCATTTTCGCCAAATCGTTTTCGGCCATAAGTCAACGTTAGCCAGAAACTGGATCAGTTGGCCGGTGACCGTATTGACCGGCCGAACCGATGACAAGGCAGTATTGACCCATGACTGAGGTGCACCACGGACTAGAAGGCGTCGTTGCGTTCGAAAGCGAAATTGCCGAACCCGACAAGGAAGGTTCGGCGCTGCGGTACCGCGGCGTCGACATCGACGACCTCGTCGGCCGCGTGCCGTTCGAGAAGATCTGGGGCTTGTTGGTTGACGGCTCCTACGATCCGGGCCTGCCGCCGGCCGAGCCGTATCCGATCCCGGTGCACTCTGGCGACATTCGAGCCGACGTGCAAAGCGCCATCGCCCAGATGGCTCCAATCTGGGGAATGCGTCAGCTTTACGACATCGAAACCCCCGAAGAAGTCCGCGACGACCTAGCGCGCACCGCAGTCATGGTGCTGTCGTATGTGGCCCAAGCCGCGCGTGGCCTCGGCAAGCCGATGGTTCCGCAAACCCAAATCGACCAGTGCGAAACGATCGTCGAGCGGATGCTGACTCGTTGGCGCGGTGAGGTGAACCCGGCGCACGCCAAGGCCATCGACGCCTACCTGGTTTCGGCCGCCGAGCACGGCATGAATGCCTCGACCTTCACCGGCCGAGTGATCGCATCGACCGGCGCCGATGTGGCCGCTGCCATGTCCGGGGCGGTTGGTGCGATGTCCGGCCCACTGCACGGCGGTGCGCCGTCTCGCGTGCTCCACATGATCGAGCAGGTCGAAAAGACCGGTGACGCGCGAGCCTACGTCAAGAAGTTGCTCGACGACGGTGAGCGGCTGATGGGATTTGGCCACCGGGTCTACCGAGCCGAAGACCCGCGTGCCCGCACGCTGCGACGCACCGCCAAGGAACTGAACGCGCCGCGCGCCGAAGTGGCCGAAGCGCTGGAGCAGGCGGCTTTGGCCGAGCTTCGCGAGCGTCGTCCAGATCGCGTACTGGAGACGAACGTCGAGTTCTGGGCTGCGATCGTGCTCGACTTCGCCGAGATCCCGGCGAACATGTTCACCGCGATGTTCACCTCGGCGCGCACGGCTGGCTGGAGCGCCCACATCTTGGAGCAATACAAGACCGGACGGTTGATTCGCCCCTCAGCGATCTACACCGGCCCAGCGTCACGACGCGCTGACGAGGTCCCCGGCTGGAACCCGGCCTGGGTTCGAAGCTAACCGGCATCCGGGTGACTTCAGGAGTCGAAGGCGCGCAAGATTTCGTCGGCCGCGGCTCCTGGAGTCAAACTCCCGGCCAAGACCTCTCGGCTGATCCGCTCGCGCAGTTGGCCGACTTCGGGGTCTGTTCGCAGTCGTTGCTCTAGTTCGTCGCGCACCAGCGCCCAAGTGAACTCCAATTGCTGCCCAGCACGTTTTTCGCTGATCCCGCGATGTCCCATGAACTCGCGGTGCCGGATGATTCGCGCCCAGACCGTGTCGATACCGCTGCCCTCAATCGACGAACAGGTCAGCACCGGCGGAACCCAGTCTTGAGTTCCGGCATAAACCAACCGCAGTGCCCCAGCTAGGTCGCGAGCGGTCACTTCGGCTTCACGGACGCGTTCGCCGTCAGCCTTGTTCACCGCGATCACATCGGCGATCTCCAAGATCCCCTTCTTGATCCCTTGCAGTTGGTCACCGGTGCGCGCCAGGGTCAGGAACAAAAACGTGTCGACCATTGCGGCCACAGTGATTTCCGATTGGCCCACGCCAACGGTCTCCACAAGCACCACGTCGTAGCCGGCGGCTTCCAACACGGTCATCGCTTGACTGGTCGCCCGAGCCACCCCGCCAAGACTGCCTGCGCTTGGCGAAGGCCGGATGTAGGCGTTCGGATCCACCGAAAGCCGGGCCATCCGGGTCTTATCGCCCAAAACCGAACCGCGCGTGCGAACGCTTGACGGATCGACCGCGAGCACGCCTACCTTGTGGCCGCGCCCGGTCAAGTAGACCCCCAGCGCCTCGATGAAGGTTGACTTGCCGACGCCGGGGACGCCAGAGATGCCCACCCGGACGGCTTGGCCGACTTTCGAATCGGGGACCGCGGCCAACTGGGTCAGCAGTTCACGCGCAGCGACGCGATGGTCCGGCCGGCGCGACTCGACCAAGGTGATCGCCCGCGAAACGTGCGCCCGATGCCCTTGGCCGATCCCGTCGACTAGTTCGGCGATGTCCACAACGACTCAGGAGTTGTCGGTGCGCAGTTTGGCCAGCAGGTCCAGCGCCGAATCGGCAATCACCGTCCCGGGCAAGAACACCTCAGCCGCACCCATGTCCTTGAGGGTAGCCACGTCATCTGGCGGAATCACACCGCCGATGACCACCATGATGTCCGGCCGCCCCTGCTCGGCTAGCGCCGCCTTGAGCGCCGGAAGCAAGGTCAAGTGTCCGGCCGCCAGCGAAGACACGCCCACCACGTGAACGTCTGCGTCGACGGCCTGCTGGGCTACCTCTTCGGGGGTGGAGAACAGCGGTCCGACGTCAACGTCAAATCCCATGTCGGCAAAGGCGGTGACGATGACTTTCTGGCCACGGTCGTGGCCGTCTTGACCCATCTTTGCCACGAGAATGCGCGGACGACGACCCTCAGCCTGCTCAAACTCGTCGGTCGCTTCGATCACTCGAGCGATGTTGTCGGCCTTTCCGGCCTCGGTGCGGTACACCCCAGAAATGGTACGGATTACCGCTTGGTGACGGCCGTAAACCTTCTCCAGCGCGTCGCTGATCTCGCCAACGGTGGCCTTGGCCCGAGCGGCGTCAACTGCCAACTTGAGCAGGTTGCCGTCCAAAGAACCGTCTCGGGTGGCGCCGCGTTCGGCCGAGTTAGTGAGTGCTTGCAGCGCCGACTCGACTTCGGCGGAGTCGCGCTCGGCCCGCAGCCGTTCAAGTTTGGCCACTTGCGAGGCAAGCACGGCCTTGTTGTCGACCTTGAGCACGTCCAGCGGGTCTTCTTGGTCGAGGCGGTACGTGTTCACCCCGACGACGACCTGCTGGCCTGAGTCGATTCGCGCTTGAGTCCTGGCCGCGGCCTCCTCGACTCGCATCTTCGGGATGCCTTCGTCGATCGCCTTTGCCATACCGCCGGCGGCTTCGACCTCTTGAATATGGCCCCACGCCCGGTTCGCTAGGTCGTGGGTGAGCTTCTCGACGTAGTACGAACCGGCCCACGGGTCAATCGTCTGGGTCGTGCCGGACTCCTGCTGCAGCAAGAGCTGAGTGTTTCGAGCGATTCGAGCGCTGAAGTCCGTCGGCAGCGCGATCGCCTCGTCGAGCGCGTTGGTGTGCAGCGACTGAGTGTGGCCCTGGGTCGCTGCCATCGCCTCGATCGCGGTGCGGCCGACGTTGTTGAACACGTCTTGGGCGGTCAGGCTCCAGCCAGAAGTCTGCGAGTGCGTCCGCAAACTGGTCGACTTTGGATTCTTGGGATCAAAATCGCTAACCAAGCGAGCCCACAGGGCGCGCGCGGCCCGCATCTTGGCGATCTCCATGAAGAAGTTCATCCCGATCGCCCAGAAGAAACTCAACCGCGGCGCGAACGCGTCTATGTCTAGGCCAACGTCTAGGCCGGCGCGAATGTATTCGACGCCATCGGCCAAGGTGTAAGCCAGCTCCAAATCGTTGGTCGCCCCGGCTTCTTGAATGTGGTAGCCCGAGATCGAGATCGAGTTGAATCGCGGCATCTTGGCCGCGGTGTACGCGAAGATGTCCGAAATGATCCGCATGCTCGGTGCCGGCGGATAAATGTAGGTGTTGCGAACCATGAACTCTTTGAGAATGTCGTTCTGGATCGTGCCGGTCAGCAACTCCGGGGCGACGCCCTGTTCCTCGGCCGCCACGATGTAGAGCCTGTCTCTTATACACATCTGACGCTGCCGACGACGGCACACTCGTG
>JAPXRA010000143.1:0-5297 GCA_033813795.1 Aeromicrobium sp.
CTCGATTTACCTCAATCGACCCGATCTTGGTGGGCTAAAGGACGGCGTGGGCCTGGTGCTCGATCTGGGCGTGGTTCGCGAGGTCAAGTCCGTTCGACTGCAGTTGGCCGGAAGGCCCACCGACTTTTCGATTCTGGTGGCTGAACCAAGCGCTTCGTCCTCGCCGCGTAGTTTGTCCGGGCTGCGCGAGGTTGGAGTTTTGAACGCTGCTGGCACTGATGTCGCTGTGGCGCTGCCAGATGGAATTCGCACGCGCTACGTCGCGATCTGGCTTCGGTCGCTGCCACAAATCACCGAGGGGCAATATCGCGGGGAGATCCGCGCGGTCACAATCCGCGGCCACTAGTTGGGCAGCCGTTCTGGCGGGAACAATCAGCACCTAGAATCCGTTGCACAACGTGAACCCAACTGAAAGTTCGCTTTTATGACTGCTGAAACATCCGACGACGTCCGCAACCTGATCATTATCGGCTCTGGCCCTTCGGGCTACACCGCCGCTACCTATGCTGCGCGGGCGAACCTCAATCCCCTAGTTTTCGAAGGTTCCGTCACCGCCGGCGGAGCCTTGATGAACACCACTGAAGTGGAGAATTTCCCCGGTTTCCCAGAGGGGATCATGGGTCCTGAGCTCATGGACAATCTTCGTAAGCAGGCCGAGCGCTTCGGCGCCGAACTGGTGGCCGACGACGTGGTTTCGGTTGATCTGCTCGGCCCAGTCAAGGAAGTTTCCTTGGCCGATGGTTCCACCTATCGCGCCCACGCGGTCATCTTGGCTACCGGTTCTGGCTATCGCAAACTCGGTCTCGATGGCGAGGATCGACTTTCTGGCCACGGCGTCAGTTGGTGTGCCACATGCGACGGTTTCTTCTTCCGCGGTAAGGACATCGCCGTGGTCGGCGGTGGCGATTCAGCAGTCGAAGAAGCCACCTTCTTGACTCGGTTTGCCAACAAGGTCACCTTGATCCACCGGCGCGACGAGTTGCGCGCCAGCAAGATCATGGTTGACCGCGCGCTGGCCAACGACAAACTCGAGTTCGCCTGGAATAGCGAGGTCGCCGAAATCGTCGGGGACAGCCTCTTGGAAGCGGTGAAACTTCGCGACACCGTCACTGGTGAACTTCGCGATTTAGCAATCAGTGGCCTTTTCATCGCGATCGGACACGATCCGCGATCGGAGTTGCTCGTCGGTCAGGTCGATCTCGACGACGAAGGCTATGTCTTGACCAAGGCCGGCTCTACCGCCACGAACCTAGCGGGCGTATTCGCGGCCGGCGATTTGGTGGACCACACCTATCGCCAAGCGATCACGGCGGCAGGCACAGGTTGTCAGGCCGCTTTGGACGCAGAACGGTTCTTGGCCGAACTCGAAACCGGTCTACTCACGCAAGTTGCGGCTCACTAGAGCCCGCTCACTGGATCTAAGGAGATACAAAATGGCTGAAATTGCTGCTGTCACCGATGCCGACTTCGAGGCCAAGGTGCTCAACGCCACCGGCCCAGTCTTGGTCGATTTCTGGGCTTCTTGGTGCGGTCCGTGCCGCCAATTGGCCCCGATTCTGCAAGAGATTGCGAACGATCTGGGCGATTCGCTGACCATCGTGAAAATGGACGCGGACGCCAACCCAATCACCCCGGCGCAGTTCCGAGTCACCGGCCTGCCGACGATGAACCTTTACGTCGGTGGCGAACTGGTCAAGTCGATTGTTGGCGTGAAGCCCAAGTCGGCGATCTTGGCTGATCTTTCCGCTTTTGTGAGCTAATACCTACCAAGCGAGGCTGGTTCTCCCACTCACACACAATAAGGCCACTTGTCGACAAATCGACAAGTGGCCTTATTGCTTTTGTTCTTGCTATTGCCTGTCTTGGCTCGGATCCATTAGGTCCACAATCCGCTCTAGGTCACCGATAGTGGCAAATTCCACCACGATCTTGCCTTTAGCCTTGCCAAAGTCGACCTTCACCCTGGTGTCGAACCGTTCAGAAAGGCGATGAGCGAGTTCGCCGATTCTAGGTGAGGTAGGTCGGGCCGCGGTTTTCCTAGATTCACCCGCCGGATTTTCGTCGCCGAAGCGAACGATTTCCTCCAGTTGACGGACAGAAATCCCCTCAGCTACCACTCGGGCCGCCAGCCGATCTTGCAGTTCTGGGTGTGGCACCGAAAGCAGGGCGCGAGCGTGACCAGCCGACAACACCCCGGCGGCAACCCGTCGCTGAACCGCGGTCGGCAACTTCATCAACCGAATCGTGTTCGCGATCTGCGGACGTGACCTGCCAATCCGGTTGGAGAGCTCCTCCTGAGTGCAGCCAAAGTCGTCAAGGAGTTGCTGATAGGCAGCCGCTTCTTCGAGTGGATTGAGTTCGCTGCGGTGCAGGTTCTCTAGCAAAGCGTCGCGCAACAAGTCTTCATCAGTCGTGTCTCGAACGACCGCAGTAATCTTCGCTTGTCCCGCCTTCTGGGTGGCTCGCCAACGCCGTTCGCCCATGATCAATTCATAGGACTCTTCGGCCAGTTGACGCACTACGATCGGCTGAAGCAGTCCGACTTCTTTGATCGAGTGCACCAGTTCGGCCATGGCTTCCTCGTCGAACACATGGCGCGGCTGCTTTGCATTTGGCCGAATCTGCTCCACCGGGATCTCGCGCAGTTGCGCTCCGGCCACTTCGGCCAATCCTGAAGATTCCGCCGCAGCCGCAGAGGTTGGGATCAAAGCAGACAGTCCTCGCCCAAGGCCTGGCCGCGATTGTCCTGATCTTGGAGCGTTCACAACACACTTCCTTCGGTTACTGAGTTGGCGCCACGCACCGTTATTTCCCGGGCGGCTTCAAAGTAAGAAAGAGCTCCGGTCGAAAGCGGGTCATAGGTGATGATCGATTGGCTGAATCCCGGCGCTTCGCTGATTCTTACTGATCGGGGGATGGCCGTGGAAAGAACGCGATCGGCAAAGTGTCCTCTGACTTCGGCCGCCACGCTAGCCGAAAGGTTCGTGCGGGCATCGTGCATCGTCAGCAAAATCGTTGAAATATCTAACCGTGGGTTCAAGTGCTGCTGCACCAGTGAAATGTTGTTGACCAACTGGCTTAGACCTTCTAGGGCGTAGTACTCGCACTGGATCGGGATCAATACTTCCCGGGCGGCGACCATCGCGTTGACCGTCAACAAACCGAGCGATGGCGGGCAATCAATAAAGACATAGTCCACATCGCTGCCACCAGAGTTGAGGTATTCCGTGATTGCATTTCGCAGAAGCTGTTCCCTGGCATCTAGGGTCACAAGTTCGATCTCAGCGCCGGCCAAATCGATCGTGGCAGGAACCACCCGCAAATTTGGCAGGTCTGGGCTTTGTTGAACGGCCTCGGCGATCGCCATTTCGTCCAACAAGACTTCATATGTTCCAGGGGTGCCAGAAGCGTGCGGGATGCCGGCTGCCGTGGAGGCGTTGCCTTGTGGGTCTAGGTCAATCAGCAGAACGTTTAGGCCGCGCTCAGACATGGCCGCTGCCAAGTTCACTGAGGTCGTCGTCTTACCGACGCCACCCTTTTGGTTCGCGACAACAAACACTCTTGGAGTACTCGGTTTCGCGAACTGCCCAGCTTTGGCTAGTTTCTCCAGTAGTTCGACGTGGTGTCCGGCTTGGTCAGCAAGGGGAGTGTGGCCGGAAGTCTCCGGTACCTCATCAGCAAAGTCCGCCGCGGTCGGAATAGTCACCCGTACTCCTGTCATGTTTCACGTGGAACATTTGGTCAAAGTCGTTGAATTTCGACCAATGTCGTTGGTACTTCAAGGCCCCACTGGTCGCCGTAAGTGGCGATCGTGACCTCGCCGGCTTTCAGTCGCCCGAGTGTAGCGCGAGCGGACTTCACCTCGTCGCTTGCAGCCTGGCCCTTGAGTGCGAGTAGATAGCCACCGGGACGTACCAGTGGGAAACACCAGCGCAGAAGCTTGTCCAAACCTGCCACTGCACGCGCGGTAACAACATCGAAAGTCTGAGTTACTTCCTCAGCACGTGCGCGCAGCACGGTTACGTTGGCCAAGCCCAATTCGTCAACCACTTCTTGAAGGAAGGTGGTTCGGCGAAGCAGGGGCTCAATCAAAGTGACCGACAAATCAGGACGTGTAATTGCCCAAACTAGGCCGGGTAATCCAGCACCCGTGCCCACATCGGCGACCGTGACACCCTTGGGAACCCGCACTAGGGGAGCAACCGAATTGAATAGATGCCGTTCCCAGAGTCGATCAACTTCACGTGGGCCAATTAAGCCACGTTCAACACCGGCCGTGGCAAGCAGTTGCGCATAGCGTTCGACTTCCGGCAATCGGTCACCGAAGGCTGTTTCACGTGAAACAGTCACGCCGACGGAGAAATTACGACGTAGCGACTACTTGCAGCGCCCTCAGATTCACTCTTTAGGCCGGCCGCAGCCACGGCGTCGTGGATTACTTTGCGTTCGAACGGCGTCATCGGTGCAAGTGAAACTGGCTCACTGCCACCTTTCACTGAGTCAATCGCTTCGTTGGCAAGCGCCATCAATTCGGATTTGAGCTTAGCCCGATGGCCCGCGACATCCAGCATCAACCGGCTACGCTCACCGGTTTGACGGTAAACCGCGAGGCGAGTCAGTTCTTGCAGAGCGTCCAGAACTTTCCCGTCCCGACCGACCAAGTGGTCGAGATCGCCACCGATAATTTCAACTGCGGCCCGATCACCATCTACGTCAATATCGATATCGCCGTCTAGATCGGCAATGTCGAGCAGTTCTTCCAGAAAGTCCGCGGCGATATCGCCTTCGGATTCCAAATCAACTTCACTCATTCGCCTAACTCCTCTTGCTGTGGATCGACCTCACCGGACTTGGATTTACCTGGATCGGCCTTAGGTTGATCGGGGTTGGTCTTGCGACGCTGATCGCGAGACTGTCGTTTTGGTTGCTGACGTGGCTTAAGTCCACTCTCGTCACCAGATTCTGCGGCAGTCTTTGCTGCCTTACTCGGATCCTCTTGGACCGTTCGCCCTTTCGCCCGATCGCGTTCTTGTTTGGCCGCGAAAGCCGGCGTGCCCGGCGCTGGGTTATTTCGAATTACCCAAAACTGCTGACCCATGGTCCACAAGTTCGAAGTGGTCCAGTAAACCAAAACTCCTAGCGGGAAAGCGACGCCAGATACGGCAAAGACCACCGGGAGTACGTAAAGCAGCATCTTCTGCTGCTGTGCAAACGGGCCATTTAGTGCCTCCGGCGGCATGTTCTTGGCCATCAATTGCCGCTGGGTAAGGAACTGGGTGGCTGACATTCCAATAACC
>JAPXRA010000144.1:0-5281 GCA_033813795.1 Aeromicrobium sp.
GTCCCAGGCGGACTGGCTTTGTGGGACTGGACTCACCGCCCCCGGTGGAGAGTGGGACTGGATGCACCGCCCCCGGTGGAGAGTGGGACTGGACTCACCGCCCCCGGTGGAGAGTGGGACTGGACTCACCGCCCCCGGTGGCAAGTGGAGGCCGGGGTGCCGAGGCGTAGAATCGCCCAGTGCCGAACTTCTCCGATGACGAACTCGCGACCGCACTCAAGGTCTTGGGCGAGGCGCAGTTCCTCGGTGAGGAAGACGAGTCCTACGTTGCTCTGCGCCACGCTTGCGGAAAGTTCTACAAAGATGTCAAACGCCAGCGCCGCAAGGCCAAACGTGCTGCCGTTAACGAAGCCGACCGCGAAGTTGTCGAACTGACCGCGACCGGGTCAGCCAGGCGGATCGACGATGAAACCGCAGGCATCAAACTGGTTTCAAACACGCCAGGCGCGACTGCCGGCGTGCTCAAAGTCGCCCGCGGCTGCTACATCTGCAAGCAGAAGTTCACCGTGGTCGACGCGTTTTATCACCAACTTTGTCCCGAGTGCGCGGCCCGTAGCCACGCCAAGCGCGATGCCTCGACCGACTTGACTGGCCGCCGTGCCCTGCTGACCGGCGGGCGCGCGAAGATCGGCATGTATATCGCCTTGCGACTGCTTCGCGACGGCGCACACCTGACCATAACCACCCGGTTCCCGCGAGATGCAGTGCGCCGGTTCAGCGCCCAGCCAGACAGCGCCGACTGGCTCGACCGGCTCAAAATCGTCGGTATCGACCTGCGTGACCCGGCCCAAGTGATCGGCTTGGCCGATGAGGTGGCCGCCGCCGGCCCGCTCGACATCTTGATCAACAACGCCGCCCAGACCGTCAAACGCCAACCGGGCGCCTACTCGGCAATCGCCGACGCCGAAACTCAGCCGCTGCCCGAAGGGTTAATCCCAGAACTGGTCACCTTCGGCCACACCAGCGACGCCCACCCGGCAGCGCTGGTCGGCTCAGTCAGCTCCCATCCGGCCCTAGCCGGCGATTCAGTCACCGCCGACCAACTCACCGAGATCGCCTTGGCCGCGGGTTCTGCCGACCTAGAACGGATCGACGCCGGGGGACTGCTGCCCGACCTAGTCGACACCAACAGTTGGGTTCAACACGTCCAGCAAATCGACGCCCTCGAACTGCTGGAGGTTCAACTGTGTAACTCAGTCGCGCCGTTCATCCTGATTAGCCGCCTTCGCCCGTCGATGGCAGCTTCGGCGGCGCGGCGCACCTATGTAGTGAACGTGTCGGCGATGGAGGGACAGTTCTCCCGCGGCTACAAGGGTCCGGGCCATCCGCACACCAACATGGCCAAGGCCGCCTTGAATATGCTCACGCGCACCAGCGCGGCCGAGATGTTCGAGGCCGACCAGATTTTGATGACCGCCGTCGACACCGGTTGGATCACCGACGAACGTCCGCACGTCACCAAGAAGCGACTCGCCGAAGAAGGCTTCAAGGCGCCGCTTGATCTCGTCGATGGCGCCGCCCGGGTTTATGACCCGATCGTGCGTGGCGAGGCCGGCGAGGACCTCCACGGCGTTTTCCTCAAGGACTTCGAACCGTTCCCCTGGTGAGCAGCGAACGTCCACATTGCGAAATCGCTGTCTCACAACTTGACCAAAGCCGATTTGGGGCGCAATATTGGCCTCATGCAGAACTTGCTTCTCGTAGTTATTTGACGCGCGGCCACGTGCCGCGCGTCTTGCCCTCGTCGCCTAACGGCCGAGGGTTTTTTCATGCGATGAATCGACTACGAACCTGAGGCAATAAGATGGAAAGAGCAGCGCCGTCCACGGCATCGACGCGGACGGCCAACGATGAGATGGGTACGGAAATGACCGAGACGGCACCGGAGACGATCACTGGGGCGCAAAGCCTCGTTCGTGCACTGGAAACGGCCGGCGTTGAGGTTATCTTCGGCATCCCCGGCGGCGCGATTCTGCCCGCCTACGACCCGCTGTTCGACTCCTCGATCCGGCACATCTTGGTGCGCCACGAACAAGGCGCCGGCCACGCCGCGCAGGGCTATGCGATGGTCACCGGCAAGGTGGGCGTTTGCATGGCCACCTCGGGCCCGGGCGCTACGAACTTGGTCACCGCGATCGCTGACGCCTACCTCGACTCGGTGCCGATCGTTGCGGTCACCGGTCAGGTGTCCAGCACGGTTATCGGCTCGGACGCCTTTCAAGAGGCAGACATCCGCGGCATCACCTTGCCGATCACCAAGCACAGTTTCCTAGTCACCGACCCGGCCGAAATCCCCACGGTGATCGCCGAGGCGTTTCACATTGCCGCCACCGGCCGACCCGGCCCGGTGCTGGTCGATATCGCCAAGGACGCACTGCAAGCAGACACGATCTTCAACTGGCCAAACGAGTTGGCCTTGCCCGGATACCGGCCGACGACGCGCCCGCACAACAAGCAGGTGCGCGAAGCGGCTCGACTGATCGCCGAAGCCGAGCGCCCGGTGCTCTACGTCGGCGGCGGAGTGATCAAGGCAAACGCCGCAGCCGAGTTGCTCGAGTTGGCCGAACTTACGCAAATCCCAGTCGTCACCACCTTGATGGCTCGCGGCGCATTCCCGGACTCACACGAGCTTCACCTCGGCATGCCCGGCATGCACGGTGCGGTCGCGGCAGTTGGCGGTCTGCAGAAGTCAGACCTGCTGGTCACCCTGGGCGCGCGGTTCGACGACCGCGTCACTGGCGATTTGGCCTCGTTCGCGCCGGACGCCAAGGTGATTCACGCCGATATTGACCCGGCCGAGATCGGCAAGAACCGTGAAGTTGACGTGCCGATCGTGGGCGATGCTCGCGAAGTGATCGGCGACCTGGTTCGGGCGCTGAAGAAGCAGGCCGACGAAGACTCACTCGTGGGCGACTACAGCCAGTGGCGCGAGTTCGCCCTCGGCCTCAAGGCCAAGTTCCCGGTCGCCTATGACAAGCCCGCCGAGGGTATGGCGCCGCAGACCGTGATCGAACGACTAAGCCAAGTTGCCGGCCCAGAAGCGGTTTACGCCTCGGGCGTTGGCCAGCACCAGATGTGGTCGGCGCACTTCATTGATTTTGAGCGCCCGCGCCAGTGGCTCAACTCCGGCGGCGCCGGCACGATGGGCTACAGCGTCCCGGCCGCGATGGGCGCCAAGGTGGGCGCGCCCGAGCGGGTCGTCTGGGCGATCGACGGCGACGGCTGCTTCCAGATGACCAATCAAGAGTTGGCCACCTGCGCGCTCGAAGGCATTCCGATCAAGGTCGCGGTGATCAACAACTCCTCGCTGGGTATGGTTCGCCAGTGGCAGACCCTGTTCTACGACGGCCGCTACTCAAACACCGACCTGCAGACCGGCCCCGAGTCGATCGGCGCGCGCCGCATCCCGGACTTCGTCAAGCTCGCTGAGGCATACGGTTGCGTCGGCCTGCGCTGCGAAAGCGAAGCCGAACTCGACGACGTGATCGCCAAGGCGATGAGCATCAATGACGTGCCAGTGGTGATCGATTTTGTGGTCGAACGTGACGCCATGGTGTGGCCGATGGTTGCCGCTGGCACCAGTAACGACGACATCTTGATCGCGCGCGATTTGGCCCCCGACTTCGAAGAGGAAGATCTCTGATGCCGCAACACACTTTGAGCGTGCTGGTGGAGAACACTCCCGGCGTCTTGGCGCGCGTTTCGAGCCTGTTCATGCGACGGGGCTTCAACATTGATTCGCTTGCGGTTGGCCCGACCGAGATCCCGGAAATCTCGCGGATGACGATCGTGGTCAACGTTGAGGAACTGCCACTGGAGCAGGTGACCAAGCAACTCAACAAGTTGATCAATGTGCTCAAGATCGTTGAACTCGACGCCTCGAACGCGGTCGAGCGTGAGCTCATGCTGATCAAGGTCAAGGCCGATCTCACCACCCGCGGGCAGGTGCTTGAAACCGTGCAGTTGTTCCGCGCCAAGGTTGTCGACGTTGCGCACGACTCCGTTACGATCGAGGCCACCGGCGCTTCGTCGAAACTTGAGGCGATGCTCAACGTGCTCGAACCGTTCGGCATCCGCGAGATCGCGCAGTCCGGCCGGGTCGCCATCGGCCGCGGTTCGCGATCGATCACCGACCGCACCCTGCGGGCCGTGCCGGGGTCCACCCCTGGCGTGGCGAACGGCTAAATCTTGACGGGCGCGTTCGCGTCCGCTGACTCACAACAATCAAGGAGAACCGAGAATCGTGGCTGAATTGTTCTACGACGACGATGCTGATCTGGCTTTGATCCAAGGCAAAAACGTGGCCGTTATCGGCTACGGCAGCCAGGGTCACGCTCACGCTTTGAACCTGCGCGACTCCGGTGTCGACGTCCGCGTCGGACTGGCCGAAGGCAGCAAGAGCAAGGCCAAGGCCGAAGCCGAAGGCCTGCGGGTCCTGCCGGTCGCCGAGGCCGTCGAAGAGGCAGACGTCATCGTCATCCTCACCCCGGACCAAGTCCAGCGCCACGTTTACGCCGAGTCGATCGCGCCGAACCTCGCCGCTGGCGACACCTTGGTCTTCGGTCACGGCTTCAACGTGCGCTTCGGTTACATCTCTGCGCCAGAGGGTGTCGACGTGATCCTCGTGGCCCCCAAGGCACCGGGCCACACGGTTCGCCGTGAGTTCGTTGCCGGTCGCGGCATCCCGGACATCATCGCGGTTGAGCAGGACGCCTCGGGCCAGGCCTGGGATTTGGCGCTTTCCTACGCCAAGGGCATCGGCGGCACCCGCGCCGGCGTCATCAAGACCACCTTCAAAGAAGAAACCGAAACCGACCTGTTCGGTGAGCAGGCCGTGCTGTGTGGCGGCGTCTCGCACTTGGTTCAGGCTGGCTTCGAGACCCTCACCGAGGCTGGCTACCAGCCGGAGATCGCCTACTTCGAGGTGCTGCACGAACTCAAGTTGATCGTTGACCTCATGTGGGAAGGCGGCATCGCCAAGCAGCGTTGGAGCGTCTCGGACACCGCCGAGTACGGCGACTACGTGTCGGGTCCGCGTGTGATCGACGCCAGCGTCAAGGCGCGGATGGGCGAGGTTTTGGCTGACATTCAGTCCGGCGCCTTCGCCGAGCGGTTCATCGGCGATCAGGACAACGGCGGCGCCGAGTTCCTCTCCCTGCGTGAAACCGAAGCCGGTCACCCGATCGAGGCCACCGGCAAGGCGCTGCGTTCGCACTTCTCGTGGAAGCAGGCCGACGACGACTACACCGAAGGCAGCGCAGCTCGCTGATTCGGTCGAATC